>CAZZFG010000009.1:1259-14695 GCA_964653345.1 uncultured Bifidobacterium sp.
GCAAAAGCTGCGGTCTTCGATGCAGCAAAAGGCGCAGATCTTGCACTTTCATATGGCACAACGCCAATTTATGATGCAGTTCGAGGTGAAGTCACTTTTAACTATCAGAAGACTTACAACGGCGTTAACGCCGCCGGTGAACCAGTCTCTTGTACAGCTACTCGCGTTGCTTGGTATCAAGATAAGCGAGCGTATTTAGCTCGTGCTAATTTCGTTACAAAATATCGGATTGGTGGCGTAGTTCAATGGACGTTAAGTCAAGCAAGTAGCGATGCCATCAATGGTCTCTTGGAATATGCGCGCACCATCGGGCCAGATGTAGTCATCGCGACGCTCAAGGATAAAGAGCTCATAACAGATTATGGCGCCACCCAAAGGATCACCGCGCTTTTCGCATTAAAGGATAAGAGTCCTATTGAGAATCTTGATGTGCTATTCCAATTTAGAAGAAAAGATGGCGATGCGTGGAGTGATCTCTCCACAGTGAAAACGTCGAAAGATGGCGCTGCAGATATTGACCTGGTCGTTGGTGGTTCAATCGCTTTTCGCGCAATCACAGCAGAGAGCTGGGAACGGATGGCTAGCGAAACTGAGATTGGACGAGTGAAAGTTACTCGCTCGCTATCAGTCAAAGCGCCAACGAATGTGAAACTTGGCCAGCCACTTGAGATTCTCGCTCAAGTCGCGCCTCGCGAGGGCCTGGTCACGCTGCAGGTCAAAGCTGGAAGCAGCTGGCGAGATCTGGACTCGGGAGCGGTTTCTGAGTTAAACGGCGGCCAACTATTTCTGGTCTACCCGAAAGAGCGCGGATTTATGACATTTAGAGTGCGCGTTGCTGACAGCGAAAAATACAATGGTTCTCAAGGGGAACCTTTCACTGTGCTCATTCGATGAGGATTGGAGGCGCGATGAAATCCACTCCGACTGCTAGCACCGCCGATACCGAAGTGACACCTTCGGATTCGGTAGTGGAATTCCTTAGAACGTTACATGACAAGTTATGGGTCACAATCGTCTGGGATGATCCAATTAATTTAATGACATATGTGACTCATGTTTTTATGGTGGTCTTTGGATACTCACGAACTAAAGCGCAGGAATTAATGTTGCAGGTTCACAACGATGGGAAAGCGGTCGTCAGCTCTGGAACGCGTGAAGAGATGGAGCATGATGTAGCAATGCTCCATGAATATGGCTTATGGGCCACGCTGCAGAAGAGCGAATAGGGTGGGCGCGAGGTTATGAGCGGATTTTCTCGAAAGCGAAATGGCGAGATCCTTGCCACTTTTTCGCACTACGAAGGAGCGATCCTCAAAAGTCTTACCGAGCAGATTCTTGAACTATTAGGAGAAGGAGATGCGCCAGCAGATCCACTGTTGGCCGTGGTTGGCATCTCAAGCAACGACTCGCTTCCAGAGGATCCAGTACTTGCTCGACTCTTGCCTGACGCATATGAAGAAGAGAGAGATGCTGCAGAATTTCGGCGGTATACAGAACATAGTGCGCGTGAGAAAAAGCGAGCGCATGCGCACGCCATTCGAGACATCTTGATGGAAAATCTTGGCGATCACTCGCTCGATTTAACTGCCCCTGGGTTAAATAAACGAGAGGAATTGCACTTCATCATTTCAGAGGAGAAAGCCCATATGTGGCTGATGGGATTGAACGATATGCGGTTGGCACTTGGTACTCGCTTAAATGTGACTCCAGATGCGCAAGAACGGTTCGCTGCGTTAGATGACGAGAACCCGGATAAGGGCATCTTCAATCTCTTCGCTTGGCTTGGCTGGTTACAGGAAATCTTGTTAGATATTCTTGCCCCAGAATAAATTTCATTTAGTAAGTGAATAAATCTCAGATTGCAAATTATCTCGATTGATAATCAATAATGAATTATTTGGAAGGTGCATCCAACCTTCTTGAGGCCATCCGCTGGACGAAATCACAAAAGTTTCATCGTGAATTTTATAATTCAATTGGTAATAATCGTTGGGCTGTCCCGCAGGAATTTTGTCAACATTGAATCGTGAGATGACAACAAGTTGCTCAGGTGAAAGCATCATACAGTTGACGCTTGAGTATGTACATTGTTCTTCG
Organism: uncultured Bifidobacterium sp.; assembly: GCA_964653345.1. Classification (GTDB taxonomy): domain Bacteria; phylum Actinomycetota; class Actinomycetes; order Nanopelagicales; family Nanopelagicaceae; genus IMCC26077. The sequence continues at coordinate 3,357 of CAZZFG010000009.1, forward strand.
ATGATCGCAAGTGTTGATTTCACTCCGTCTACAATGCCAAGCTTCTCAATCTCAGTTAGTAGGAGGAAGAAATAACGCTCGCTGTCGGTATCACCCACACGTATCTCGTTGAGCGCTGTTCTGATAAATGGATCTAAATTTTCCCTAGGCCTGATATCTCCATTATGGATGAAGGCAAAACGACCATGAACGAATGGATGGGTATTCTCGTCGCAATTTTGGAGACCAGATGTGGCCCAACGCAAGTGAAGTAAGCCGCCATCGCCCCGCATGCTCTTAAGTCGATCATGGAATTCCGCACTGCTCTGGGCAGTTTCAGGCGCGCGCGCCAATAGCACCTGTGAATTATTGGCATTGCTGATCGCGATTCCCCACCCATCTTTGTGAAAGCTGGAGAGCGCTACAAAATCCGAGAAATTCTCCCCGATTACTCCAGGAAATCCTTGGGCACGGGAGGACACGAAGGCCATCAGACGACACATTTGATAGGAAAACCTCTTCCCTAAGAGGACACTTTTTGTTAGTAATGGTACTCGGTGCGCGCAAGCGTAGTGTGCCGGTCGACTACATTGGGGGTAGTTAGTGAATATTGAACACCATGCTGATGACGAACGTCGCCTTGCGGCGCTCGGTTATAAGCAAGAACTAAGTAGAACCTGGAGCGCATTCTCAAATTTTGCGATCTCGTTCTCAATCATTTCCATCCTTGCTGGTTGCTTCACGACTTTTGCACAAGCATGGAATAACGGTGGACCAGTAGCAATTTCTCTAGGGTGGCCACTGATTTCTCTATTCATTCTAATAATTGGATTCTGCATGTCTGAACTCGCTTCGGCTTACCCGACATCTGGCGGAATCTACTGGTGGGCTTCGAAGCTGGGTGGCGCAAAAGCCGGCTTCTATACCGGGTGGCTCAACTTAATTGGTTTAGTCTCGGTAACGGCATCGGTGGGATACGGTGCAGCGAGCTTCTTGAACATCGTACTCGGCGCTTTCTTCCCAGATTACGGAACGAGTTTCATGGGCGGCGATTACATCAAACAACAATTTGCCCTTTTTGTAATCATCATCGCCATCGTGACGCTTATCAACATATTCTCAAGTCAATTGCTGGCTATGGTTAACAACATCTCGGTCTGGTGGCACGTGATTGGCGCGGGTGTTGTTGTCGGCATCTTGATTTTTGTTCCAGAGAAACATCAATCTGTAAATTGGGTATTTACAACTCAAATTAATCAGTCTGGCTTTAGCAACTATTGGTTCTATGTGTTACCGCTGGGATTCTTGTTAACCCAATACACAATTACCGGATTCGACGCTTCTGCCCATCTTTCTGAAGAGACAAAAGGTGCACACATGTCTGCTGCGCGAGGAATTTGGCAGTCGATTTTCTATTCCGCGGTGGGTGGATATATCCTGCTACTCGCCTTCCTATTTGCGGCTACGAATGTCGATTCAATTAGTTCATTCGATCCGAAGGTCAATCCATTCGGCGGCGGATCAATTATCATGCTTCTCTATTCTGCACTTGGTGGCGGAGCTGCATTTAAGCTGGTGATGATTATTACTACTGCAGGACAGTTATTCTGCGTCACGGCTTGCTTAACATCATGTTCACGTATGGTTTTCGCATTCTCCCGCGATGGAGCAGTTCCTGGCCATAAGAGCTGGCGAAAAGTCACCAATAACGGCACACCAAAGAATGCAGTGCTTATCTCCTCGGCGCTTGGAGTTATTCTCACTTTGCCAGCGCTATGGAAGAGCCCAACCGGCGCGCCAACTGCTTTCTACGCCGTCGTGTCGGTCTGCGTCATCAGTCTTTATCTAGCGTTCATGATTCCAATTTATTTACGCCTCAAGGCTGGCGATAGTTTCAAGGCTGGCGAGTGGACGCTTGGGAAGAAATACAAGTGGATGTGCACAATTGCCGTCGCAGAGATTGCAATCATTTCAATCTACTTCATTCTTCCATTTGCACCTGCTGGCACTCCAGGCAATAAAGACTTCACCTGGACAGCCGTCAACTATGCTCCGATTGTCACGGGCGGATCATTGATCTTGCTCTGGATTTGGTGGCACTTCTCGGTGAAGAAATGGTTCACGGGACCTAAGACAACTGTGTAAGTTCTGCAGTTAATTAGTCGTTAAACCGTTGAAAATAGAAACCCCGTCACCACGATGGCGGGGTTTCCTTTATTTTCTTACCATGGAATAATTCGCGCCATGGCGTCTCTATCGGTAGAAGAACTTCGCGCTGCAGTCGCTTCGGGCTCAATTGATACCGTCGTTGTGGCGATGACTGACATGCAAGGCAGGCTTGTTGGTAAACGAATTCATGGAACATATTTCGTAGATGAAGTCCTGCACCATGGAACCGAAGGATGCAACTACCTGCTAGCTGTCGATGTAGACATGAATACTGTTGCTGGCTATGAGATGTCTTCATGGGATGCTGGTTACGCAGATTTTGCTTTACATCCAGATCTTGCAACATTACGTCGGATTCCCTGGCAAGAGGGAGCGGCTTTAGTGCTATGTGATGTTCTTTGGCTAGATGGTAAAGATGTGCTTGCATCTCCGCGCCAGATATTGCGCCGCCAGGTAAGTTCTCTGCATGAGGCAGGAATGTTAGCTTTGGTGGGAACTGAATTAGAGTTCATCCTCTTCAATGATTCGTATGAAGATGCATGGAAAAAGGGGTACCGTGAACTCACCCCATCAAATTTATACAACGTGGATTATTCAATCCTCGGTGGCGCGCGTGTAGAGCCAATTCTGCGCACGATTCGTTTAGGTATGGCTGGTGCGGGCATGACTGTTGAGTCAGCTAAGGGTGAGTGCAACTTCGGACAACATGAGATTGCCTTTAAATATTCCGACGCGCTGACTTCTTGCGACAATCATTCGATATATAAAAACGGTGCCAAGGAGATTGCCGCTCAATTCGGTCAATCCATCACGTTTATGGCAAAGTTCAATGAGCGTGAAGGGTCCTCTTCCCACATGCACGTCTCATTCCGAGGGCTACAGGATGAGCTCGTGATGTGCGATGAGAGCGATAAAGCACATGGGCTTAGCGATCTTGGCCGCGCTTTTATTGCAGGGCAGTTGGCGCATGCTCGCGAACTCACTCTGATGTTCGCGCCAAATATCAATTCATATAAACGTTTTGTCGAGGGCTCTTTCGCTCCAACGGCAATACGGTGGGGTAGAGATAATCGGACGTGTGCATTTCGGCTTGTCGGCCATGGACCAAGTCTTCGCCTCGAGAATCGCATACCCGGTGGCGATGTGAATCCATATTTAGCGATTGCAGGAATTATCGCAGCTGGACTTGATGGCATCAATAAGAATCTAACGTTGGAACCTGCATTCGAGGGCAACGCGTATGTCTCAGAATCTTTGCGCGTACCTAGCACGATGCAAGAGGCGCTGACTCTATGGAGTGAATCACTCTGGGTCCGAGAGGTGTTTGGCCAACAAGTTCAAGATCACTATGCAAATATGGCTAAAGTTGAGCTCGCTGCCTTCAATCGATCAGTTACCGATTGGGAGCGATACCGTAACTTCGAGAGGTTCTAACGGTGAATTATCAAGTAATAAATCCTGCTGATGAATCAATTGTCACTTCGGTGGAGCTCTACTCGCTAGAGGAGACCGACGCAGCTATAGCTCGTGCACATGCCGCTTTTCCGAAATGGCGCGCGATCGCACCGGGCGAACGCGCCGAAATCCTCCGCAATTTTGCACGAAATGTCGCAGAGCACCGTCTTGAGTTAGCGGAGTTAGAGATAAAGAACTCCGGCCATACAAGGGGAAATGCGGTATGGGAAGTTGGCAACGTAGTCAACACCTTGAATTATTACTCGGCAGCACCTGAGCGTTTATTCGGCAAGCAGATTCCAGTGCCGAATGGAGTTGATATAACTTTCAAGGAGCCACTTGGAGTGGTTGGGATCATCGTGCCGTGGAATTTTCCGATGCCAATTGCCGGCTGGGGTTTTGCTCCTGCGTTGGCTGCGGGAAATACAGTTGTGATCAAACCCGCCGAATACACACCACTAACTGCGATGAAGCTTGCTGAGATTGCTCATAAATCAGGAATTCCTGCGGATGTTTTCCAGGTCTTGCCCGGCAAAGGAAGCATAGTCGGCAATCGCTTCGTTACCCATCCACTCGTGCGCAAGATTGTCTTTACCGGTTCTACATCTGTCGGACAGCAGATTATGGCCGGGTGTGCTGAGCAAATTAAGCGAGTTACGCTTGAGCTTGGCGGCAAGAATGCAAATATTATTTTTGCAGATAGTGATATAGAGAGAGCGGCTGCTGCTGCCCCGTACGCGGTTTTTGATAACGCTGGCCAAGATTGTTGCGCTCGCACTCGAATATTGGTTGAGCGGTCAGCTTTTGATAAATTCATGGAACATTTCGAACGCGCTGTGAAAAATGTCCGCGTAGCAGATCCAAATCTAGAAACTACTGAGATGGGGCCGCTTATCTCACGGAAACAGCTGGAGACAGTCCAGAGTTATCTCGATGAACCCATCGCGTTTACTGGTTCAGCTCCAACCGGTAAAGGGTTCTGGATGGCACCGACGGTCTTGCTTCCCAAGGATGCACAAGCACGATCGTGGCGCGAAGAGGTATTTGGTCCAGTGGTATCAGTTTTACCGTTCGACGATGAAGCCGATGCAATTGCGAAAGTTAATGACACTGAGTACGGATTGTCTGGCTCTATTTGGTCAGAGAATATTGGGCGCGCACTTCGGGTGGCTCGTGCTGTGGAAGTTGGCGTGCTCTCAATCAACACCAATTCATCAGTTCGATTCTGGACTCCATTTGGTGGGTTCAAACGCTCTGGTTTAGGTCGAGAGCTCGGCCCAGATGCGTTAGATGCGTTCACAGAAGTGAAGAATGTCTTCATCAGTACTGATTAGTTTTAAACCGAATAACACCGAATAACACCGAATAATGAGGAAACAGGAGCCCTAAAATGAGCAAGCGACTTGAAGGACGAGTAGCCGTTATTACTGGCGCTGGAAGTGGAATCGGTAAAGCAACGGCAATTCGATTGGCATCTGAGGGTGCCAAAATTGTCGTGGTAGATACCAATCCTGAGACCGGCGAGGCAATTGCCAAAGAGGTGGAAGGCATCTATGTGAAAGCGGATGTCACCAATCAAGCTGAAGTCGCGAATATGTACAAAGTTGCTTTTGATACTTACGGACGTATTGATATTGCTTTTAATAACGCGGGAATCTCACCTCCTGATGATGATTCGATTCTCACCACAGGAATCGATGCCTGGCGTAAAGTCCAAGAGGTCAATCTCACCAGCGTTTATCTCTGCTGCAAAGAAGTGTTGCCATATATGCAAAAGGCAGGCAAAGGATCGATTATCAACACTGCATCCTTCGTTGCGACGATGGGCGCTGCTACATCGCAGATCTCCTACACCGCTTCGAAGGGCGGCGTCCTTTCGATGAGTCGGGAACTCGGCGTGCAATTCGCACGCGAAGGAATCCGCGTCAATGCACTCTCTCCTGGCCCAGTGAATACGCCACTCTTGCAAGAGCTCTTTGCCAAAGATAAGGAACGTGCCGCTCGCAGATTAGTTCACATTCCTATGGGTCGCTTCGCAGATGCATCGGAGATTGCTGCAGCTGTTGCCTTTCTGGCAAGTGATGATTCATCATTTATTACAGCATCGAATTTCTTAGTTGATGGCGGAATTTCTGGAGCATATGTAACTCCGCTGTAGGCGACTGACTTTATGTCAACCCAACAAGCCTATTGAGAAGATTGAGAATCTGTTTGAATGACTCTTGCGGTTGCAATATCACGCAGGAAATAATCAACAAGATTATGCGTACGCAATCGAGCGCTCGCTTCTATCGCCTTCGTTCCTGCACGTAAGTCTTCTGGGTCGATTCCTACGCTCTCTACTTCGGCACAGCCCCCTTCCATCGCCAGCCATAGGTCGAGAATCTCAGCGTTGATCTCTGGGTGGAACTGCAGCGCGAGCGTTCGCCCAGCAATAAAGGCTTGTGGACCTACGCTTGTTCGGGCGAGTTCGGTTCCGATTTCAGGGGTGAACCAGCGATCCCAGTGGTACTGAAACCACGGGCCTGCCGGGATATGCGCGCTTGCACTCTCAATTTCAATCCAGCCAACTTCGGCTCGCCGTGCTCGCTCCACTCGGCCACCGAGCGCACGCGCCATCAATTGTCCTCCGAAACATACTCCGAAGATTGGCACGCCGACGTTATGTGCTTGCTTTATGAGCGCGATTTCGGGCAACAACCAATTACCAATCCGATCGTCTTCCCATACTCCCCAAGGTGAACCTAGCGGTACCACAACATCAAACGAGGTGAAGTCGGGCCAATCTACTGAAACATTTGGTTGGTCAAATTTCTCTGCGGGGACAACAGCTACGCTAGATATTTCATATCCATGATCGGCGAAGCGCTCACCGAGAGGACCAGTTGGGCTCACATGATCGTGTTCGATAAATAACAAACGCTTTGCCATTAGTTGATTCTATATTTAAAACTTTCTCGAAGTCATTCGTAAACAAAAAAAAAGAACCGGACAGGTTTCCCTGCCCGGTTCTTTTGGTTACTTCTTTTTATTCTTCCTTCATGCCTTCTGCAGCAGACTTCATACGAGCGATCTTGTAGATCGTGAGTCCGAAGACGCACTTCGCCAAGATGTCCGCAATGGTGTAGCCAGTCTGGCGCCATACGAATGCATCGGTTCCTTCGATTCCCAAGATTGGGAATAGGTAGGAGATTGGGTAAACGCCCCATGTACCGATGAGAAGAAGTCGGAGACGACCTACGGTCGCTGCGACGCCTGCTGGTTGACGCTCTAGCGATGCGCCAAGTTCGCGGAAGAGTACATAGAGGATGTAGAGGAATGGAAGTGTTGAAAGAACGCCCCAAAGGATCTTTGGATTGTTCTCGGTTGCAATCTCACCTGGGTAACCAAGACCGATCATCAAGGCTGATGCGATGACGAGGCGGGTTGTTAGTGATGCAGCAACTTCCTTTGCGAGAGCCAATACAGCGATTGCCTCGACGAGAAGTAGTGGCACGGTGAGGATCCAGTCCACGTAACGGTATGCCTCGTTGAAGGCATTGTTGGAGCCGCGAACGGTGATGCTGAATCCGTCGCCGGCAGCCTCGTGGAATGAGTTGAAGATTCTCCAGTAGTGGTAACCAGCAATGAAGGTGACCATGGAGGAAAGGACGAGCGCTTTGCGGTACTTAGGGAGTACACGTGGTTGTGAAACCAATGTGTACACGGTGCAAGCGATCATGCTGATAAGGCCAAATGAAAGGGCGTTGTAGATCCAGTTAAATTGGCCTTCGGTTAATGCGACAGCATTTGACATAGAGTTAATGCCTTCCGTTGTTTGTGTTCCTAGGGGACTGCTTTGCCCCCCAGCAAGCTCCCGTGAAGTCAGGCCCCGATATCAACGGTCTGCCTTCCTGAGAAACTTATTAAGGACAAGGGTGAGGCCTCCGAGAGCCTCTTGCAACCGCTGAGCCCTCTTTTTATAAACTTTTTTTATAAAAAATCGGACATAACGGACGTGTACTCTCGGACGCTCCGCGACGTGCGGAGCTCCGACGCCCAGTACCAACGCACCCCCGAAGCCCCCTTACTCTTGGCGCCATGGTTCTTCGGATTAACGCCTCGCTCGTGCGAGCGCTTTGGGAGCATTCCGAGCGGGAGCACCCCATCGAGGCATGCGGTGTGATTGCAGGCGCCGCATCGGACCGCACTCCTACCCGCCATATCCCGATGGAGAACTCGGCATATTCACCAACCTTCTATGAGTTCGAATCGAAGGCCCTGCTGGCGCTTTACCGTGAGCTCGATGATCGCGACGAGGTTCCCGTTGTCATTTACCACTCGCATACCTCAACGGAGGCTTACCCCTCGCGCACTGACATCGCTTATGCAGGCGAACCAGAGACGCACTACGTCCTGCTCTCTACTCGCGAAGAGATTGCATCTAGAAGTGAGTTCCGTTCATTTCGCATTGTTAATGGCGAGGTCACGGAAGAACCAGTAGAAATCATCGGCGATTAGCAGATGGCAACGCTCTGCGCGATAATAAGAGTATGAGCGCCAATAACTCGAACTCCATTGAGGTCCGCATTCCAACTATCTTGCGTCCGTTCACAGCGGGAGCGAAGATTGTTACTGCCCAGGGCGCGACGCTCCGCGATCTGATTGCTGATCTTGGAAAACAATTTGCTGGACTCGAAGAGCGGATTATGGAAAATGGTGCGCTGCTTCGTTTCATCAACGTTTATGTCAATGACGAAGATGTGCGATTTATTGGTGGACTCGATCTTGCACTCAACGCAGGCGATAGCGTGACGATTCTTCCTGCTGTTGCAGGTGGTGCAACGAAATAGTGGCCCGATTTAACTCGCTCGTTGAATCAGTTGGTCGCACCCCGTTAATCGGACTGCCAAAACTCTCGCCAGCGCCAAACGTTCGATTATGGGCGAAGATGGAAGATCGCAACCCAACAGGATCTGTTAAAGATCGCGCTGCGCTTTACATGATTGAAAAAGCCGAAGCGGATGGTCTCTTAAAACCTGGCGCAACGATTTTGGAGCCTACATCGGGCAACACTGGTATCTCACTTGCGATGATTGCAAGACTTCGCGGGTACCAAATGATCTGTGTCATGCCAGAGAACACTTCAGTTGAGCGACGTCAATTGCTTGAAATGTGGGGAGCAAAAATTATCTCGTCTCCCGCTGCAGGTGGCTCTAATGAAGCGGTTCGCGTCGCCAAAGAATTAGCGAAGGAGAATCCCGAGTGGGTTTTTCTCTATCAGTACGGAAATCCCGCAAACTCGGATGCACACTTTCACACTACTGGCCCAGAACTTTTGGAAGATCTACCAACAATCACGCATTTCATTGCGGGCCTTGGCACAACTGGCACATTGATGGGCACTGGTCGTTTTTTCCGGGAACATAAACCTGAAGTCGAAATTATCGCAGCGGAACCGCGCTACGGTGAACTTGTCTATGGGTTGCGCAATATTGATGAAGGTTTCATTCCTGAATTATTTGATCCAAGCGTGCTCACGCGACGATTCTCAGTCGGTGCGCATGATTCGGTGAAGCGAGTACGACAGCTCCTTGATGAAGAGGGAATTTTTGCCGGCATTTCAACAGGAGCAATTCTGCATGCAGCGATTGGTATCGGAAACGAAGTGGTAAAAAGTGGCAAGAGCGCAGATATTGCCTTCATCCTCTGCGATGCAGGATGGAAATATCTTTCGACCGGTATCTATCACGGCGATATTTCTGAGGCGGAAGAGCGCCTAGAAGGACAGCTTTGGGCTTAGGCTCTTCCTATGAGTTCCCTCGCCAGTGATTCAAATGCACCGATAGGTGTTTTTGACTCAGGTGTAGGTGGATTGACGGTCGCCCGCGCGATTCTGGATCAACTTCCTAATGAGCCAATCCTGTACGTCGGCGATACCGCGCGCGGACCTTATGGACCACGACCACTAGCAGAGGTACGTTCGTTTGCTTTAGAGATTATGGATAATTTGGTTGCGCAAGGCGTGAAAGCGATTGTGATTGCGTGTAACACAGCGAGCGCTGCCATGCTACGAGATGCCCGCGAGCGATACACCATCCCAGTCATTGAAGTTATTCAGCCTGCAGTAAGACGAGCAGTTGCTGCAACGCGCAATGGGAAAGTGGGCGTCATTGGCACGCAAACAACAATTGATTCCCGTGCTTACGTCGATGCCTTCGCAGCCGCGCCGCAATTGCAAATTACCTCAGTAGCCTGTCCGCTCTTTGTCTCCTACGTTGAACGCGGCGAAACTTCTGGACAAGAGATTCTGAAAATCGCACAAGGGTATTTGAAGCCGATTATCGAAGCCGAAGTAGATACGCTCGTACTTGGTTGTACCCACTACCCATTACTCACCGGCATCATCTCTTACGTCGTTGGTGAGAAAGTTACGCTCGTATCAAGTGCTGAGGAGACAGCAAAAGATCTCTATCGCACTCTTGCTGATGCGGGATTAGAGCGCGCAGATCATGCAACTGCGCCGACTCATCGCTTCCTTGCCACTGGCGATACGCGAACCTTTTCTGCGTTAGCTCGACGATTTCTTGGCCCAGAGGTTCGATCAGTAGATACGCTTACATTATGAGTACAGCGCCACGCATCGACGGTAGGGCAAACAATCAACTTCGGGAAGTTCGTTTTACGCGCAACTGGTCCGAGCATGCCGAGGGCTCAGTCCTCGTCGAATTCGGTAAGACTCGCGTGCTCTGCACAGCATCCTTTACTCAGGGAGTGCCTCGCTGGATGCAAGGCCAAGGAAAAGGATGGGTAACAGCCGAATACTCGATGTTGCCTCGCGCCACTCACACTCGCTCTGATCGGGAGAGCGTTAAAGGCAAACTTGGCGGCAGAACTCAAGAGATCTCTCGATTAATCGGCCGCTCGCTCCGGTCAATCATTGATATGTCGGCCTTAGGTGAGAACACCATCATCCTGGATTGCGACGTGTTGCAGGCAGATGGTGGAACGCGGACTGCTGCTATCACTGGTGCGTATGTTGCCCTCTCTGATGCGATCACTTGGGCTATGGCTAAATCCATTGTGTTGAAATCTCCCATCACCGATTCCATCTCTGCGATTTCAGTTGGCATCATCGATGGCCAACCCATGCTTGACCTCTGTTATGAGGAAGATGTGCGGGCAGAGACTGACATGAATGTTGTGTGCACTGGCTCAGGAAAATTCGTTGAAGTTCAAGGAACAGCTGAGCGTGATCCATTTGATCGCGCACTTCTCGATAATCTCTTAGATTTAGCGCTAGCTGGTTGCGGCCAATTAGCTAAAGCACAGAAGAAAGCTTTAGCGTAAGTGCAGATAGTTTTAGCAACGCGAAACAAAGGAAAAATTCGGGAGCTAGAACGGATCCTCGCCATCACGTTGCCCGATGTAGATCTACAAGGTACTGATAGTTTCCCAGAGCTCGCTGATATCGAAGAGAGTGAAGATACCTTCGAAGGAAATGCATTGCTCAAAGCGCGTGCAGTAGCAAAATTTACCCAGTTGCCGGCAATCGCTGACGATAGTGGACTTGCGGTGGATTACTTGGGTGGTGCACCAGGCATCTATTCTGCGCGGTATAGCGGCGTGCATGGCGATGATCAAGCGAATCTCGACAAAGTATTACGCGAGATGGTTGGCGCGACCAATCGTCGTGCGCAATTTGTGTGTGCAGCAGCTTTTGTTACACCAGGGGGATACGAGAAAGTTTTTCGAGC
>CAZZFG010000010.1:0-2570 GCA_964653345.1 uncultured Bifidobacterium sp.
TAGTTCTGGAAATCCAGTACTTGCTCGACTGCGGATTCGCCCCTAAGTTACTGCCAAATACATCCAAGGAGAAGCCCCTATGAAAATTGTGAAGGTCGAACCAATTCCCGTTGCCTACCCAGAACCGAATGACTTCAATGCCGAGCGCTACCTATGCCTGGTGAAGATCACCACCGATGATGGTCTTGTTGGGTGGGGCGAATCGATTACACAATTCAAAGAGGCAAATGCTCCTGTTGCAGCTCTTATCGCTGGCCTAGCTGAGGATTACCTGATTGGTAAAGACCCAATCAACAACATAGCCATTTGGCGCTCGCTCAAAGAGCGCGCATGGTGGTACGGCTACCGAGGTGGTATCGCTTCGTATGCAATCTCGGCAATTGACATTGCGCTCTGGGATCTCAAAGGCAAAGCGCTCAACACCAGCGTTCTAGAACTTCTTGGTGGCCCAGTTCATGATCGGTTACCTGCAATTGCTTCAGGCCATGCCCACGATTCTGATATTAAGAAGATGGCGGACGAGGCAAAGACTTGGATGGATCAAGGCTTGCAAGGTATGAAGGTTGGCTTTGGTAAGCGTGGCCATGCGCACCTTGGATATGAGCACAATCGAGATGTCGAATATGTGAAGACGATGCGCGAGACTCTTGGTGAAGACAAGATGATCATGATCGACCTTGGCTATGCCATCAAATGGGATGTTGCTACGGCTGTTAAGCGCGTTCAAGCATTCGACGATTACAACATTGATTGGATCGAAGAGCCGCTCGGTGCGTGGGACCCACAAGGTTATGCAGATCTTCGCGCAAAGACTAAGACGCTCATCGCATATGGCGAGCGCGAGTGGCAGGTCGCAGGCTTCGAAGAAATTCTCAAAACCGGAACGTGCGATGTCTTTGGTATTGATCCTGGTCGGGCTGAGGGAATCACGGGCTTTAAGAAGGCTGCTGAGCGCGTAGAGGCCTACAAGCGAACTGCAAATGCGCACGCCTGGTCATCAGCGATCATCTCTGCAGCGAGCCTTGCTGTCTCATTCAGTAGCGCAGCATTCCGGCTCTTCGAATTCAAGCCACTTGCTAATCCGATGCAGAACGATCTGATTACTGAGCCGTTTAAACACTCAGAGGGTTGGGTCTATCCGCCACTTGGCAAACCAGGACTTGGTATCGAAGTCATCGATGATGTCATCGACAAGTATCGACAGAAGTTTTAAACGTTACTTCTGATCTTTATGGGGAGCGGCCTTCCGGATGGGGGGCCGTTTTCCATTGAAGCGAAGTGGCAATCCAGGAATTCGCGCCACCTTCGTTTCTTCGTCAGGATAGGGAAGTAGTAAATCAATCGCCTTCCCTTGCGGGTCATCATGCAACTCTTCAGGTAAGGCAACGCGATCTGCAGGGACGCCATTACGACCTAATACACCTGCCCAATACGGGGCATCATGGGAGGCGAGAGCTTTCTCGATCTCACCTTTGAGAATCTTTGCGTTTTTGACTCGATCTACATTTGCGGCAAAACGTTGATCGGTAATCAAATCTTCTCGGCCAATCAATGCGCAGAGTTTTGCGAAGATGTTATTGCTGCCGACGCCAATACATAAAGTGCCCTCTTTCGTTGCGAAGATGCCATAAGGCGAGAAGGCTGGGTGTCCGCTACCGGAACGAACCGAGGGCGCTCCAGTTAGTTGTTCTGCAGAGAGGTGATAACTAACCCACGTCGCGCCAGTTTCATAAAGCGAGGTCTCAACCAACTTTCCCTTGCCAGTGAGATTTCGTTCTACAAGTGCAGCCAAGATTCCAATCGCGAGCCACATGCCACCACCAACATCGAGCACAGAGACTCCAGCCCGGACTGGATTTCCATCAGGTTCACCTGTGACGTGCATGATTCCAGTGCGCGCCTGGACCGTTGCATCGTAACCAGGAGCAGCTGCATCAGGACCGGTCGTTCCATACGAAGAGAGATTGCCAAAAATCAATCGCGGATATCGAGCCATCACCGAGTTGGGCTCTAAACCAAGTGCGGTTAAGCGATCAGGTAAAAAGTTAGTTAGGAAGACATCTGCACTCGCAAGTAACTCTTCAAGCCGCTCTTTTCCTGCATCAGATTTTAGATCGATACTTTCGGCGCTCTTGTTTCGGTTGACGATATGAAAGTATGCAGAACGATCACCATCAATCGGCGACATGGAACGCGCAGGGTCACCTGCCGGGGTTTCGATTTTGAGGACGTCTGCACCCAGGTCTGCCAGTACCGCTCCACCGAATGGCCCGGCGATGTTTGAGGTCGCATCGAGGATGCGCACCCCAGCCAGCGGCAGCGCTGGTGATGAATCCGACATAGGCGCTCCTTGACGGGGTTGCTCGGCAGTCAATACCCTAGCAAACGATTCCAGCCACCACTCTCGTGAGGTTCACCACGCGAGCAAGGGGCAAATCATCTGAGCTGAAGGGTGTGTTTATGGCGGCGATGCAATTCCGACAGGCAATCGTCAATGCGCTAGCTGATGAGATGCGCAGCGATCCAACGGTCATGCTTTTTGGCGAGGATGTGGCTGAAGCAGAGGGTCC
>CAZZFG010000010.1:2670-13766 GCA_964653345.1 uncultured Bifidobacterium sp.
AGTGATGCACAATCTGCATACACGCTTACGCGAGCAGCTATTCAAGATCCAGATCCCGTTGTCATTCTTGAACCGCGAATTCTGTACGCGAAGCGCGGCGAGGTCGATAAGGATCTCAAGTTGAAAATCGGTCAAGCGCGCATCATGCAGCCTGGAACTGATATCACAATTGTTTCATCAGGACAGATGGTTGATGTCTGCAAGGCCGCAATTGAAGAATCTGGTGTGAACGCTGAACTCATCGACTTGGCAACAATCGTGCCTTGGGATCGCAAGACAGTGCTTGATTCAGTGAAGAAGACTGGTCGATTGGTTGTCGTCGAAGAGGCGCCACTGAGTGGTGGTTGGGGAAGTGAAATCGTTGCTACTGCAACCTCATCGCTATTTGGTGAATTGAAGGCAGCGCCATTTAGGATCACTGCGCCAGATATTCCGGTGCCATATAGCGGTCCGCTTGAGACTCGTTACATTCCAACTAAAGAAGATGTCGCGCGACAACTGAAAGAAGTCATGACAACTGGCAAGACTCCCAAGACCTGGTGGGAAATGGAGGGGTTGAAATAATGAGCGCTCAACTCGAACGCCGTAAGGCAGTACAAACTGACGAGGTTGCTGGTTATGAGCGGATGCTCGAAATCAGAGAATTCGAAAATCAAATTAATGGCCTCTTCGCAGCAGGTTTGATTCGCGGCACGACACATCTTTGCCTCGGACAGGAAGCGCTCGATATCGCAATCGCGGCAGAGCTTCGTCCGAGTGACACGGTGATGGCTACTTATCGCGGTCATGGCGTTGCGCTGGCTCTTGGACTCACTCCAGAGTCTGTGCTCGGTGAAATTATGGGTAAGACCAATGGTTGCTGTGGTGGTGTGGGTGGTTCCATGCACCTTGCCGACATGAGCGTTGGCTTACTTCCAACTTCCGCAATCGTTGGCGGCGGAATCCCTATTGCTGCTGGCGCTGCACTTGCCTATCAACTCTTGGGTCAAGACAACGTTGGCGTGGCGATCTTTGGAGATGGTGCGACAAATATCGGCGCATTCCACGAGGGCCTAAACCTTGCTGCAATCTGGAATCTGCCAGCTATCTTCATTTGCGATAACAACGTTTATGGTGAGTACAGCCGAATCGATAAGACCACGCCGCTTGAAGATCTCCATATGCGCGCTGAGAGTTACAAGATGCCGCACTATGCCGTGGATGGCATGGATGTAGCTGCCACCCGTAAGGGAATAAAAGAGGCGGTCGACCGCGCACGCAGTGGAGGTGGGCCAACGTTGATTGAAGCGAAGACCTATCGTTTCGCTGGCCACTCACGAGCTGACAAGGCGCTCTATCGCCCAGAAGGTGAACTTGAGAAGTGGCAAGAGCGCGATCCGATTAAATTGACCGAAGAAGGTTTGGTACAACGTGGGCTACTCGATGCTGCGAAAATCGAGAAGATGCGCGCGGATATGACCAAGACCATCGAAGGTGTTGTTGCAACGTGCCAGGCGGCGCCAAGCCCAACCGTCGCTTCTATGTTCGAGAATGTATTCACGAGTTAGGACTGACCAATATGAAGATGACAATCAAGATGCCTCGCGTAGGCGACACTGTTGACTCGGTCTACTTGGTGACCTGGCATAAGCAACCAGGGGATACCGTCGCAGTGGGCGACTCGCTCATGGAAGTTGAGACTGATAAGGCAAACGTTGAAGTTCCCTCTCCAGTTGCTGGGACAATCGTGGAATTGCTCTTCAAAGATGGCGATGAGATCAAAACTGGAGATCCCATCGCAACTTGCGAGAGCTGATTCTTTTCGATGGCGACAATCGCAATCTATGGCGCCGGTCAACTAGGCACCACAGTTGCTCAGATTCTCGCTGAAGTACCGCACCACACGGTTCTGGGAGTCTACGGACGCAATGACCGTCAAACTGCGCTAACTTCTGGAGCTGACGTCGTCATCATTGCGACCACAACTAAATTTAGAGATGTTGCTAGTGATATTGAATTAGCAGTACAGAGTGGTTCGCACGTACTTGTCTCTTCGGAAGAGTGTGCCTATCCATGGGCAGTTGATCGCGCGCTCGCTGATTCATTAGATGCTTTGGCAAAGTCCAAGAATGTGAGTATCTCTGGGACTGGAGTGAATCCAGGGTTGATTTTCGACTCCCTTGTACTCACACTGCTAGGTGCAGCGCCGCGTGGCTGCACAGTCGCCGTTCGTCGAACAGTGAGCATTGCTGGCTTTGGTGCAACCGTGCTCCGTCGCCTAGGTATGGGGTTCACGCCCGAGGTATTTGCTGAGCGAGTCAAGCGCGAAGAGATCCTTGGCCATGCAGGATTTCCGCAATCGATGACGGTAGTTGCGGACGCGATGGGCTTGACAATCGATTCCATCGAAAAAGAGTTGTTGCCACTTATTACCGAGAAAGAGATTGACCTTCCGGATCGATTTGTAATCGCAGCCGGCGAGAGCGCAGGTGTGAACCAGACCTACACAGCTAAAGTGAATGGAAAGACTTGGTTTGTCTCACATTTCTATGGCCATGTAGATCTACCAAGTATTGGTAAGAGTGCAGTTGATGAAATTGAACTATCACTCGATGGAAAAGTCTTTCAAACAATCACGCTAAAGCCTGGAATCGGCTCCCAAGTGGGATCGAAGAACATGGTGGCGAACTCCATTCAGCGAATTCTTGCTGCTCCTCATGGCTGGGTCACAGTTGCCCATATGGAACCAGCCTTCCCCGAGAGTTTGTAAAAAAATGAGCTCCTTAACTCTGGGCGATGGACTCGTTGGCAAGGTTGCAGTAGTGACTGGAGCATCGAGTGGAATCGGTCGGGCAACCGCTCTGCTTTTTGCGCGTGAGGGAATGACTGTCTGCGCGACTTCGCGTGATGAAGCGGGCTTGCAAGAATTAGAGCGGGAAATGCCTGCTGGTGATCACATGTATCGAGTGTTGGATTTGCAGGATGTGCAAGGCTGTGAAGCGCTAATCGCTGATGCAGACGCTCGCTATAACGGAATTTATGTACTTGCACATATTGGTGCTTATTTGAGACGAAAAGATCTATTTGATGTCACAGAAGAAGATTGGGATGTGCAACTTGATGTCAATCTTCGCTCAGCATTCTTCCTTAATCGTGCGGCAGGGAAGGTGATGATCGAACGGAATATTCCAGGGCGAATCATCAATTTCTCTTCGTCATCATGGTTGGTAGGTCCCATGAAGGGCTCCGATTCTTATGTCGCTTCAAAAGGCGGCGTGGTCTCTTTAGCGCGTGGTTTCGCCAGACAATTTGGCCCCCACGGAATTCGCGTGAACGTGATTGCTCCGGGTCAGATCAATACTCCTATGCAACATGTAGATAACGATCCGAAGATTGTCGCCGAGGCAGCAGCAGCATGTCCGCTCCGTCGAATGGGAGAGCCCGAAGAGCTCGCTCGAGTCACATTGTTTTTAGCCTCAGATAACGCCTCGTTCGTTAATGGTGCAACCATTAACGTCAGCGGCGGCTTGCTGATGTACTAATACTTCGTTTATTTCTGCTTGCCCGCCAGAATCTTTTGTGGATTGCTTTCAGTAAGTACCTTAATCTGTGCATCAGTTACGCCAGCAGCTTTTAACTTTGGCAGGAAGTGTGTGATTAAGTGGGCATAGCCGTTGCCACCATGAATCGCAAGGCGCGAGCGAGCTGCAATATCGGTACTGATGAGAATTTTGTCGAGGTAACCCTCGCTAATGAGCGTTGCAATCGACTCAGCGCGCAGTTCATCGGTTTGTTTATCAAATTGTCCGACCGCATCGTAAGCAATCCAGACGCCACGTTTTAGTAACTTTCGAGAATAATTGAGATCGCGATTGGTATCACAATGTCCGATGATGGTGATATCTAGATCCGCACCTGCACTCTCGAGAATATTGAGTTGATCGATACCGATTTCAGTAAATAGTGCATGGGTTCCAATGGGTATTCCTGTTTCGCGTTGCGCATGTGCGGCAGCTTCAAGTACACGTTTCTCGGTCGCTTTTATTTCACGATGGTGGGTACCTAGTTCACCAATAAAACCAGCTTTGATTGACGTTCCAGGTAGCCCTTCAGTTATATGAGAGACCAATCGCTTAGTTATGTCAGCGGTGCTCATACTGTGCAGCCACTCTGGGTAATAGACATCCCAATAGAAACCAGTTCCCGCGATGATGTGAACTCCTGTTTGCTCAGAGATATACACCAGCTTCTCTGGGTCAGGATGGAGACCGTAAATTGTCTGATCGACAAGAGTAGAACCGCCAGCAGCTTTATAGAGCGCAACCTCTTTCACCATTGTGTCTGGTTCGAGCAGAACCATTTCTGCGCTCCGTCGAACGTCATAGGTATCGACGATCAGATGCTCATGGGGGAGAATCAACCCCAATTGATCTGCTGGTAACGGTCCACGAACTGTGTTGACCAACGTATTGCTTGCCATAACGTCCCCTATCTAGCTTTTATCTAGCGTCTATTTGTGGAGTTGATTGAGCAGCGCGAGTGATTCTTCAATCAGGATGCGACTTGCCTGCGGAGCAAATGGTGCAGGATGGCCATATCCGCGTTGGGCGACCGTTGGCTCATATCCGCCCCATTGATACTCCTCGGGCGTGGAGACATAGCCAAGGACGCCTTGGCAATATCCTGCAAATAACGTCGTTTCAAATGGCGAGCGCTGGCGCACCTCTGCGCCAATCTCCGTAAATAGTTCACCAGGTGTTCCTACGATTGCGCAGTCACCAAGGCGCGCAACCCAGATCTCGCCCTCAATCTCTTCTGGTAACGGTGCGAGCGTGGCCATCTTTAACATTTCAGTTAACCAAGAGATGTGATATCGAATCGGGTTAAGCACATCGCGCTTTGCCCCTGACTTCTCTTTTGTTGCGTAATCGTTAGAGCGTTCCTGCAACTCACGTTCCATGTCGGCGACTGTTAGCGAGGGATTCAAAGGAAGTTTGAGTATTTTTCGCGCTGATGAGATTGGTTGTGAGCTTTGCGGGTTGCGAACTGTTCTGCGATAGAGCGAAATAGGAGTTACGGAGCCATAAGCAATGTGGTCAATATCAATTTCGCGCGGGTCTTTATCGACGACTGCATGCACAGCTTCGAGAGCCAATCGATGACCAAAAGCAATTTCTGGCCCTGGATGATCGAAGAATGCTTCGAGGGGAAGGATATTTCCGGCTGCACCTTGGAAGAAGATGCAGGTTCCGCCACGAAGGAGCTCGACTTGGTTTCGTAGTGGCCCGAGGAAGTCCGATCCTGCATAGGAAACTTCGCCGCCAAGCACCACTGGGTGGCACCCAAAACCAATAAGGGTGGCGATTGCGCTGCCGTCGTGTGCATCGATTCGAATCGTTGGCACCTCTTCATCGATGAAATTCTCTTTATTCCAACCAAGAATCGTGCCGCCTTTGCCATCACGTTCGCGACGGTTTACGGCAATCCCTGGTGCAACTCCCGTTCCACCCGAAATACGTGCTGGTTGCATCCGTGAAATAGCTTTAACGCACGCACTGGCATAGTCGTAGGGAATCTTTTCGAAATAGGCGTGCTCTGCATCGGTGAGTTGTGCAAACTCACCATGTAATTTCTCGCCCTCTTTTCGCGGCCAAAGCCCAGCATGGGTGTGACTTGAGTTGAGAAGAATGTTGTCGTAGGGGATACCAGTTGCAGCAACAATCGCCTTACGAACTCGATCTGCGAAGTAGGTATCAAGATTTGTCACATCTGCGGCGAGAACGGCAAGTAGATGGTCGTCGTTTTGAATGACGCAGGCGCGCACCTGACACGCATCGAGAGCATCACGCACGGCAAATGCGCGCCGTACGAAGCCTTGGGGATCCGAGGGCAGTGGCGGTTCAATTGAGACGACCGCAGCTCCAGCGCGAAGACCTGACATTGATTCCTCCTAGTTTGCGGAATCCAACGAAATACCCTTGATACCGTAGTATGGACGTTAGAGCATTGGCAACGATTTTTCTCGAACTTTAAAGGGGTTTCTATGTCACACTCTCGCTCGCAGCGATCTGTGTTTGCCGTCCCTGGCAGTAGCGAGAAGATGATTGGAAAAGCGCTGGATTTCCAGGTTGACCAGCTCTTCCTCGATTTGGAAGATGGCGTTGCCCCCGATGCAAAAAGCGCTGCACGAGACTTGATTAATTCGGCAGGGCAGAAGAAGTTCCAATCCCCATTAGTGAGTATTCGGGTCAACGCATTGGAAAGCGCCTGGATAGATGCCGATATCGAGCTGCTTGCTTCAGGCGTAGGTCGCTGGATTGATTCAGTGATTCTCCCAAAAGTTCGACACATCGATGACATTAAAGTTTTTAGTGAAGCACTCAACAAAGTGGAGCAGAGCGTCAAGCGAGAGCGTGGGTCGATAACAATCGACGCTCAAATCGAAAGTGCGCAGGGTTTAGTGAACTGTGAATCAATTGCTCAAGCGGATCGGGTCACCTCGCTAAATTTCGGTCCAGCAGATTTCATGGCTGATTTAGGTGCAACGTCCGAGGAAGTAACTTCTAATGAATATGCGCTGATGAAAATTCTTGTCGCAGCGCGCGCGGCGGGGATAGCGGCTATTGATGGTCCAACTCTCGAAGTACGTGACATAACTAAGTTTGAGAAATCAGCGCGTATTTCAGCGGCGATGGGATTTGATGGGAAGTGGGTGCTTCATCCGGACCAGATTGAAAGTTGCCATCGAGTATTCACGCCCAGCCAAGATCGATTTGATGATGCATCATGCTTGCTAGAAGCGTACGAGCATTTCACATCGAGCAGTGGTGGCGCCAAAGGCGCTGCAATCTACAAAGGCGCGATGATTGATGAAGCTTCGCGGAAGATGGCGCTATCGGTCTACAACCGTGGCGCTGCTGCTGGGCTGCACGCCCGCCGCCATTTCATTCCCTAATACCGTGGGGTAGTGAGCTCGCGCTTGGTTAAGTGAGCCATCCCGCTAATCGCCTGCGAAATACGATCAACTGCTGCATTGAAGATCCGTTCACCTTTTTCCTTTGTAGCAAGGAGCGGGTTACCGATGATTCCTGCTTTACTATCGCGCTTGAGATCGAGCGGGATATTTAAGAAACCTGGTTGTCGGAAATCAATACATGACCATGGCGTTGGCTGATTTGGCATATCGATAATCGCCTGAGACATATCTACATCCTCGGGGCGAAGGTAGAGCGCAAGTGAGGTTTCCATCTCACATGCATGGCCCATACCGCCAATCTCTGACTCGCCAACTTCTATTAGGACATCGGTGATGGTCTGCCAGTATGAAAGCGCAGGAATGGAAATGCCTAGCTCTTCACCAATTGTGGAGACTGATGCCGTGAGATTCCCAATATTCCCACCATGGCCATTAACGATTAAGAATCGGTAGAAGCCGTGTGGCTTCAAGGACGAGATGGTGTCCATCAAGATGTTGGTGAACGTTTCATTTTTGAGCGAGATAGTTCCAGGAAATCCGAGATGATGTGGCGAAGTGCCCCACCAGATTGGCGGTGCCACCAATACGCGCTGATTACTTACGCGTTGTGCAACTGCACGGGAAATCGCGTCAGCGTTGTAGATGTCAGTATCTATCGTGAGATGCGGGCCATGTTGTTCTATCGCGCCGGTAGGAATGACGATTGTCGTTGTATCACGATCAAGTTCGGCAATCTGGCTCCAGGAGAGCTTCTCCCACTCAATTCGCTGCGTATTCATCATGTAGCCAGTTTAGTAGAATTCATCTATGGCGATAAGAGTGACCGTCCGCGTGAAACCTGGCGCATCGCGGAATAAAGTCCGCGGCAGCTATGGTGAACCACCAGCGCTCGTTGTTGCCGTTTCCGAACCAGCCATCGATGGCAGGGCGTCGACCGCTGTATGTCGTGCTATTGCTGAGGAATTAGGTGTTTCGCTCTCCAAGGTTTCAATAGTGATGGGTCACACTAGTCGAAGTAAAGTTGTTGAGATCAACGATGATGATCCGCAACTACAGCGAAAAATCACAGAATTGCTCAAAAGCGAGGAGTAGTGCGTACCTAGTGAAGAGAATCTCTTTTGCTACGCCTGCGAGCGGGGTCTATCCATACGTGATTGCGATTTTCGCAAGCTTGCTTCTCTTTTCAAATGTTGGCGCGGTTAAGTTAATCGAATTCGGGCCAATAATCACCGATGGCGGCGCATTCCTATTTCCGTTGGTGTACATAGTTGGTGATGTGCTCAGTGAGGTTTACGGATTGAAAGCTGCTCGGCGGGCCATATTCCTTGCCTTTGGTTTATCGATTTTGGCTTCACTTACTTTCTGGGCTGTGCAATCTGCGCCACCAGCAGATGGATGGAATAACCAAGCGGCGTTTGAAGCGGTCCTTGGTTTCGTGCCGCGAATCGTGCTTGCTAGCGTCTGTGGATTTCTCGTAGGGCAACTTCTCAACGCGTATGTGCTCGTTAAGATCAAAGAGCGAACTGCAGAGAAGGCTCTTTGGCTCAGATTGATTGGCTCCACCGTCGTGGGCGAACTAGCCGATACGATAACGTTTTGCACAATAGCGTTCTATGGCGTAATTACCGGTGGAGATTTTCTTAACTATGTAATAACTGGTTATATCTACAAGACGCTGCTTGAAGTGGTTTTACTTCCAATTACTTACCGGGTTATTGCTCTGATGAAACGAATCGAGCCAACGTATCACCGCGAAGGGTAGTACCTAGCAAGAAAATCATCCCGAAAGTCTTCGTAGGTATCTTGATCAAGATGTTGCCGGATTCGATCCACAAGCGTCACCGTGAAATGCACATTATGGATAGTGGTTAACGTCGAACCAAGGATCTCTTTGCTCTTAAAAAGATGATGTAAATAGGCTTTTGTGTAGTGGGTACAGGTATAACAGGTGCAATTCTCATCGATAGGGGAGAAGGCCGTTCGGTTCTGGGCCACCGTGAGGTTAAAACGCCCCGCAGGCCCATAGACCGCACTTGTGCGCGCGTTGCGAGTCGGAGCCACGCAATCAAAAGTATCTGCACCACTTTCGACACCGCGAAAGAGATCATCAGGCTCACCGATACCTAGGAGATGGCGTGGCTTATCTTCCGGTAACTCATCGGTAACCCAAGAAACTATTTCGGTAAGTGCGCTCTTATCGATAGCTCCGCCAATACCAAACCCATCGAAGTCGAGTTGAGCAATTGTCCGTGCTGCCTCTTTTCGTAAGTCTTCGTACTGCGCACCTTGAATCACACCAAAAAGCGCTTGATAAGGTTTTCCTACGCGCTCTTGCGTTAACTTGCGATGCTCAGCTATGCATCGATGCGCCCAAGCAAGCGTCCGATCGAGAGCAATCTTCTGATATTCCTTGCTGTTCATCAGAGTCGTACATTCATCAAATGCAAAAATGATGTCAGCGCCAATCTTGTGTTGCACCTGCATAGAAATCTCAGGAGTGAATCGATGCATCGAACCATCAAGGTGAGATTTGAAAGTTACGCCATCATCGTCGACATGAGCTAAACGTAGTTTCGGCGATTGAATGACATCATCGGCTGTCACTTCGCCAGGATCCATAGCTAGTGTTTTTTTAAATCCAACGCCGAGCGAAAGAACTTGAAACCCACCGCTATCAGTAAACGTTGGGCCATTCCAATTCATAAACGAACTTAAACCACCAGCAAGATCAAGGATCTCTGCTCCAGGTTGTAAGTAGAGGTGATAAGCATTAGCTAGAACCGCCTGCGCGCTACTTCCGCGCACCTGTTCCACGGACAGTGCTTTCACCGTCGCCTTTGTACCCACCGGAATAAAAGCCGGAGTCTGTATCGGGCCGTGCGGGGTGGAGATGGAGCCACGACGAGCCCGGGCATATTTGCCCTTGCCCTGGCTTTCTATGACAAAGCCCCATCGATCGCGATTCACCGGGCGAAATCTACCGCCCTCGGGCCTTTCCTTAGATTCTCTCGAGATTTTCCAGAAAGGAAGGGGGCTAGGTTGTAGCGATGGCCTATATATAGAGAGTAAGTTCGGGCGTTCTACCTGCCAGTAACAAGCCAACCGGGGGTGCTCTGCGTGAACCAGGAACAGTTGCGAAGCGATGGCAACTCTGACGAGTTGTTGCCTGGCTCAGCAGTTGTCGGTCGCAGCCCGCGTGAATTGGCCTGGCGTAGGTTCCGCGCCAATAAAACTGGCTTAGTCACTCTGGTCATCGCGCTCTTTCTCATCCTCTCCACAATCTTCGCGCCGCTGTTACGTTCACTTTTTGGCCTCGACCCCCGCGCCCGATATAACGACTTGATGGATAGCCGCGGCTTTCCAACCGGAGGGTTCAATGGAATTAGCTGGGCGCATCCGTTGGGGCTTGAACCAGGTATCGGTCACGACCTTCTTGCGAGACTGCTCTTTGGTGCGCGCATCTCATTCTTTGTCGCATTGATAGTCACAGTCTGTAGCGTCGCCATCGGCGTCATTATGGGAATCATTATGGGATATTTCCGAGGAGCAGTGGACTCCACGCTCGGTCGTTTCATCGATTTCCTCCTCGCCTTTCCAGCGTTCTTCATGATTGTTGCGCTAAGTCTTCCGATGGTTCAGCGATTAGAGGCGACTGGATTGGTTGAAGGCAACTCTGCGCGGATGACCTATCTGGTGATTATTTTGATTTTCTTTGGCTGGCCATATCTTGCCCGCATCATGCGCTCGCAGGTGCTGTCGATTAGAGAACGTGATTACATCTTGGCTGCTCGCGCGCTTGGCGCTTCGCAACGTCGAATTATCTTCAAAGAGATCGTGCCCAACCTGTGGACTGTCGTGATTGTTTATCTCTCGCTTTCACTTCCTGGTTATCTAACGGCCGAGGCTGTTTTCTCATTCCTAGGACTTGGCGTACAACCCCCGGACGCAACGTGGGGGCTTTTGATTTCTGACTCAATCAAATATGTCATCAGCAATCCGACCTATTTCTTCATACCCTCAACTGCGCTCATATTGGTCGTGCTGACCTTTAATTTGCTCGGCGATGCGGTGCGCGATGCACTCGATCCACGAAGTGAGGTCAGCTAACTGGAATTACCGTTGGCAACAGCTGAGCTAACGG
>CAZZFG010000011.1:0-13102 GCA_964653345.1 uncultured Bifidobacterium sp.
GGGCCATCACCGGTGCGGGGCTTCATTGCTGCCATGCTCGCGCTCCTTGCTTGCGGGGGGAAGAGAATTATCTCGCACTCTCGCCAGCCTGGGAAATTAAAGCGGCAATCCGAGTCCGCCCCTGCTCCAAAACCGCGTGGACCGCGCTCTCTGGGACGCTCAGGAGCCCGGCAATCTCTGGCACAGAGCGGCTCTGCAGATAAACCAGAGAGAGGATGGTTCGCTCCTCCTCCGGCAACCGCTCCAGCAACTCCACAAAGGGGCTCATAGAGATGACGGTACCCCCAAACCTTTAAGAATCCTTAAGGCTGGAGCGTGCGAACCATGCGGGCAAAGCGGCGCAGACTTAGCCAAACCCCTACCGCAAGGCCCGGCTTGATCGCGCTCGCCAACGCTCCATTGAGCTCCTCACTCCAGGTAAACCTGCTCTGGCGTGGGCCAATAGCCTGTAACTCAAAGTGACCAACGCCGCGTAACCATTTTCCATAGTGGAGCACCTCGCATCGAAGCGGTGGCTCCCATTTCGTAACCTCCATCAAATCCCAAATACCCAACCATCCTCTGCTGGGGAACGCGCCAGTGAATGCAGCAATTTTGGTTCCCACTCCCGCGTGATCCTCGACGAGATCAACCCGCGTGGCCAGCATCCAGTCGCCTTGAGAGCGCCAATCTGCAATCGCGCCCCACACAGTCTCCACTGAAGCATCGAGGGTAAGTGTGAATTTAAGCTTCATTACGCACCTGACGAACCTCTCGCACCGATAACGCACCTGTTGCTGCGATGAATACTAATGCTGCTAATAGGTAGAGCGCATTCTTAGTTCCAATATGTTCAGCTAATGGACCGATGAAAATCAAACCTAATGGTGCAAGCGCGTAGGACCCCAATGCATCGTACGAGACCACTCGAGAGTACGCCTCTTCCGGAATGTTATGTTGCATCGAAGTACTCCACGCGACATAGAAGATCTCGATTGCAACTCCGGCAAAGAATGCGATAGCGATTGGAATCCAGATATCGGCGCTGAAAGTAATCGAGAAAATCCACACGGCCATGAGGAGCATCGGCGTGATGCCGTAAACGAGCGGCTTTGTAAGTTGAACTTTTAGTAAGACTAAACCAGTAACAATCATGCCCACAGTAGATACCGCCAACACAAGCGACCACTCACGAGGTCCATATCCACTCTCTTTAGTTGCAAGCGGACCAAGAACGCCAATCGTTGATTCATATGCCAGATTAATGAAGGTGAAGGCGATAACAACTGAGACTACCCACTTGCGGGCGATGAACTCGCGCCAACCTACAACTAATTGATGGAACATCGTTCCGCTGTCATCTCGGATAATTCTTGGCAGGTCAATCGACCAGACAAGCACGCCAGCGATGAAGAAGGAGAGTGCATCCACTGCAAGCGCCCACCCTGAACCCGCAAATGCAACCAATATGCCGCCTACCAATGCGCCTCCGGTATAACCAAAATTGCTAAGTAGTCCAATGACGCTGTTACCGCGTTGTAATTGATCCTTTGGCAAAATTTCCGGAAGCACGCCAGAAAAAGCGGGCCACCAAAGGGCGTTCAGAAGACCAAAGAGCGCACCCATTGCGCAGAGCAGCGGGATAGAGACGAAACCGAAGATGAAGCTCGAAGCGCTCACCAAAACAAAGGCGCTTCCTAATATGTCGGAGCCACCTACGATTTTATTCCTTTTATATCGGTCGCCGATCACTCCGCCGAACAACATAAATAAGAGCAATGGAATCATCTGCGAGCCAAGGACCAAACTCAATTGTGAGGCCGAGCCGTTAGGAAGCCCCAATACGCCGAACGATAACGCGATTGGCGTTATGCCATTACCTAAGTTTGAGATAAAACGTGCAAGCGCTAATTTGGTGAAACCCTTATAGCCAGCCAACGCACGCAGATCGTCAAGTGCGCTGAATACAGGCATCGAGCGCCTCCTCCACTGTTCGTGTCCAGATTATGTACTCAAGTTGATGTGGCTTAAGAAAATTCTGTTCCGCGAGATATTCGATAAAGATCCGCAGCGGAGCATAGAAATCATGTGGGTCAAGCATGACAACTGGCTTCTCGTGAAACCCGAGAGAACGACCAACCCAAATTTCAAAGAACTCTTCCATGGTGCCAGCGCCACCTGGCATGGTGATAAATGCATCCGAGAATTGATCGAGTAAGGCCTTGCGCACGCGCATGTCATCTACCACGTGCAACTCAGTCGCCTGATGATCAGCAAACTCGTATTCGGCCAATCGCTGCGGGATAACACCGATGGTTTCGCCACCATGTTCACGGCAAGCCCTCGAGACCGCTCCCATCATCGAGATCTGACCGCCACCCCAAACAAGGGACCATTGGCGTTTGGCAATTGCAGCGCCGAGCTCTCCGGCAAGTTCAAGATGTTCCGGAGCGATATTCTCTGAGGCAGAGCAATAGACAGCGATATGCACCCGCTCAGGATACGGGCAAACGCAGGGAACGCAGAGAACGGAGTACGGTTTAGGCATGGGATTGGCATCTGGCATTGGTTTAGCGAATGTAACAGCGCAAGGAACGGTTCTCGACGTCTGGTTTCCTCAGCCAAAACTCAGCGCGCTCGACGCTACAGCTGAACAAAGTACGCGAAGCACGCTTGCACGTCTTGAGGGCGAGGACGTCGATCGGGAAATTCATCGAAAAATCGTCGAAATTGAAATCGATACTATGAAGGCTCCCACTTCAACAGTAGATGTTTATCTACGTCTGCATTTGCTCTCACATCGCTTAGTAAAACCGCATGGCCAATCGCTCGATGGAATCTTCGGCCTACTGTCGAATGTCGTATGGACATCCTTCGGACCATGCCTAAATGAGAACTTTGAAACAACTCGCGCTCGCTTGATGCATCGTGCGCCAGTCACTGTGTATGGAGTCGATAAGTTTCCGCGCATGGTCGACTACGTGATTCCAAGCGGAGTTCGAATTGCTGACGCTGACCGAGTACGACTTGGCGCATACCTTTCCAGCGGCACCACTGTGATGCATGAGGGATTTGTTAACTTCAACGCAGGAACTCTTGGCGCGTCAATGGTGGAAGGACGTATCTCTGCGGGCGTCATCGTTGGTGACGGATCGGATATCGGTGGCGGTGCCTCCATCATGGGAACGCTCTCTGGTGGCGGCAAAGAGGTAATCTCCATTGGAGAGAAGACTCTGCTTGGCGCGAATGCCGGCTTAGGAATCTCACTTGGTAACAACTGCGTCGTGGAAGCTGGTCTCTATTTGACTGCGGCCTCAAAGGTGACGTTGCCCGATGGTCAGATTGTGAAAGCGCGCGAACTATCTGGTGGAAACAATTTACTCTTCCGAAGAAATTCACAGAACGGTGCTATCGAAGCGCTACCGAAAGAGGGAAGTTGGGGCGGGTTAAATTCTGTGCTCCATGCTAACTAGTTCTAGCTCAGATTCCGATATGGAGTAAGCGATAACTCGTTATCTACCACGGTAATCGATGCGATATTCGCGAACGATTTGATAAGTTCGCGGACTTTTTCGACTTCAGATTGAGACTCATCCGCGATAATCACTGGTGATTGCCAACTTGAAGCGATTAATGAATTCACGACAGATCGCGTGATAACAATTCGTGTGGGGAACGTGAACTCTGGCACTTCTGCGTAAAAGATTCCTGTTGCAGCTCGCTCTTCAAGAATCGCAGTTAAGTTCTGTGACGATTGATAATTCTTACTCCACACAATCGGCCTATTCGAGGCGACAAGACGCGCGGCATCGCCAATCATTTGCTCACTCTCGCTCGCAATCAGAATCAATGGTTCCCCTGGAAAGTTCTTGAGGACCTTTTCACTGACTTCGATCGAATCCCTTCCGTCGTAGCGGATTTGAGTAAATTTACGTTTTGCTAACGCGCTCTTGGTGGGCAAAAGATCACTTCGTCCAATGACAATTACAGATGTAATCTTTCGACGCGCAAGCTCTTTCACACTTTCTGGACCAACATCTCTCTTACTTGCATTTAGGACGGGCAGCTGGAATTCATTGGCGTAGGCGATGCCAACAAGCGCGCTTGCTGGATCTTGCTCGAAATTGACTAGCACTGCGCTCTTCGCCTTCGATGAAAGGCTCCGAGCGACAGCTACAGCCATCGCATCCGCACTTGGTGCGCTCACTCGATTGACCGATCGAGAAATCCACGTCGATGGCAGTTTCAACAGTGATCGGAATTTCTCACCAGTCAACTGCGCAGTTGTGCCAGTAGAGCTTGTTGCAACGATTGCCTGGACTCCGCCAGCTTTCGTGCGTGCAGTAATCTCATAACGAACTACATCGGGTAAACCAAAAGCTTTGGCAAAATCAGCTTGCGTAACCTGGCGAGTCCACGCGCTAAAACTTGGATTGAGCGCTGGATCCAGACTCCACGGATCGGGAACTGGAATTAAGTACGGGATTGGCGTTCCCCACACTTCTGCTACATCTTGAGTTATTCCACCTGTAGACGATGCGTAAAAAGTCGTCACAACCTTGCCTTTGTAAAGAACCGCAAGACCTTTCCCGGGTTCTGGTTCTGTAGCAGAAATAGCATCGACCCATTTCTGTCCGTAGACCGGTTCGCTCTCTTTGGAATAACCAACAAAATTTTGATCTTGAATCGATGAGTAAAGATTGCAGTCACAACTCTTTCGAAACGTATTTGCCTTCGATAGCGCAAAAGAGCGCGCTGCAATCACCTGTGCTTCTAGCGCTGCGCTCGGCCAGGATGATGACACTTCACCAATGCCACGAAGATATTCGGAGTGGATGCGCAAGGTTGTCGTGGCGATGATTGTGCCTTGAATTGCCGGTGACACTGGTGGAATGAATCTCACTTGTATCTGACCATACTTGTACTTGCGAACCACTGAACCTTGACGCATTTTTACAATATTGATCTCACCTGGATAACTCGGAGTTCCCGACCATCGCAGAGTCCAGCTGCGCTCACTGGGTAACGTCGTGGTCGCTTTCGTCTGTGGATCCAAGAGAGAGCTGATGAGCGCACCGCTCAGCGCCGAAAATATCAGTTCGCCACCTGCAGTGACTTGGGCGATAGGAGCGCTTGTTGCGGGAACTTCTGGTGCGAGATCTCCAGCATAAACAAGCATTGGCGCAGCAGTCCCCGTTAACGCCTCGATACTAAATCCAACGGTCGCGACCTTGTCAGCAATGTTCACGCGAACAAATTGTGAATCATCGACAGCTTCTATCGTTGTGCCGGGATAGTAATGAGAGACGATTTCAGTTGCCTGCTTACCTTCAAGCGCTTGACCATAGGCGCCGATCTGACTCATTCCTACACCATGTCCATAGCCTGCTCCACGAAATTCGAAACGGGTAGGAATTTCGGCTGCGCTCGACATTTGAACTGAGAGGCTGAGAAAGAGAAGAGAACCGACTATTGCGGAGATAAATCGCAGCGAGTTTTTAGACATCTTCATCTGCAGAGGGCGAGGCGGCAACTTGTAGCGACTCTTTATATGCAGCAATCACCGCGCCTGGCTCACCACGCATCATGATCTTCCCTTGATTTAGCCAGAGAACATCGTTACAAATAACGTTAATTGTCGCCAACGCATGACTAACGATGATGATGGCACGATTATGGCTTCGTAAAGATTTAATTCGCTCGAGACACTTCTTCTTAAATTTCGCATCGCCTGTGCTTAGCGCTTCATCAATAATGAGGATGTCTGGCTCAACAACTACCGAGACGGCGAAAGCTAATCGCGAATACATGCCGGATGAGTATGTCTTCATTGGTGAATCGATGGCATCGCCAATTTCTGCGAAAGCAGCAATTTCATCGAATTGCCGTTCAATTTCAGCGCGCGTTAATCCTGCAGCGAGCCCACCCAAAATTACATTCTCGCGTCCGGTTAACCGTGGGTTAAATCCAACTCCCAGAGCAAGCAGCGTGCTTACCTTGCCGGCAATCTCCACACGTCCTGATGTGGGCGGGATGATTCCGGAAATTACGCGCATCAAAGAAGATTTACCAGCTCCATTGGAGCCGATCACCCCCAGCACGCTCCCGTAAGGAATCTCCAGGTTTATCCCTTGCAACGCGCGCACCTCACGCGTTTTTCGTCCAGTACGAGTAAGCGCTTGGCGAAAAGTCGGTTTCTTTTCAACCGTGGTGATATAGGTGAGATTGAGATCGTTGATGGTAACTGCGCGATCACCCGCGTTATGGTCATCAGATACGGAGAGCAAATTCACGCTCCCTACTCAAGAAAAGGTATAACGAGATGAGAAGGAGGCCAAAACTCCAACTAGCCATCAAAATCCAGTTACTCGCGGTAGGTGCTACTCCGTTAACGATAATGCCACTCCACGCATCAATGAATGGTGCGAGTGGATTTATAAACTTCAAAGGCGCAAGCGATGGCGAAAGCGCAGATGATTCATAGAGCACAGGCGAAAGGTAGAGCCACGCACGAGTGAGGTAGGGTAAAAAATTCTTGGTATCTCTGAAGTAGACGTTGAGAGTGGCAAAAAGGAGCGCTAGCGCAAGCGAAAGAATTAAGACTAATGCAAGTATCGGCGGTAAAAGTAGAAGATTGATGCTCAGCGGTGAAGCTAAAAGCGATGCGATGACTGCAAGTACCACGAGAGTGGGAATGAATTTAAAGAATGAAATGACAGTTGCTGATAGCGGCAGCACAAAACGAGGGAAAGCGGAGTTCAAAATCAACTTACCGCCACTGGTGATTGATTTCGCCCCCATAGTTAATGAATTCGTCACTAGGTAGAAGAGGAATAGGCCAGCGGTGAGATGTGCAAACCTTCTTCCATTCGCATCGCCACCAATAACGATAATCAATACAAAGTAGACGAGCGCAAGCAGTAAAGGATTGAGAATCAACCAGAGTTGGCCGAATAACGATCCAAAATTCTGGGCGCGCAATTCAGAACGGGAGTATTCGGCGACGAATGAGCGCCGGCGCCACACTTGAGCGAAATACGGGAGCACTTTTGGCAATCCGCGGCGGAACGGCTGATAAACCTGGACGTGCGCCACGACTTACCTGCCTTCGCTCTACTCGCTTCGATCGGAACTACTTCTACAGAGGCAATAGTACCGCTAGTGGTTAGCAGTGGTTTGCTTTGTTGAAGTAAGAAATCCCCACGCCCACGAAAAATGCATCGTAATAAGGATTATCGGCAAGAAGAGCATCTCAATTGAACGATTCTTTGCAAGATGTACCAATGTGCCAAATACCGTGAATGCCAAATAAACAAGAGGCAAGGCGAGGAAAATAGGATGGAAAAAAGCGCCAAGAATCCCAACTATCGAACCAATAAGAGTAAACGGTGGCGCTAGATAGCGAGCATTAATAGTTCCTTTATGGCTTCGGGCAACTTCACGACGCCATCTTCCATATTCGAAATACTGTTTAGCAAGAGCTCTCAAGTTAGGGCGGGGACGATACGTAACGTGCAATCGTGGATTGAAATAAATCAACCCACCTCGCTCACGTAATCGATAGTTCAATTCCCAATCCTGTGCGCGAATGAAATGCGGATCGAAACCATTGATCTCAGCGATTGCGCTTCGTAAAAACACTCCGAGATACACGGTGTCAGCAGGACCTTCGGTCCCACCAACATGGAAGCTCGCACCTCCAACTCCAAATTTGCTACGCATTGCAGTAGCAACCACTCGCTCAAATCTGGTCACCCCTTCGGCAGCCATCATGCCGCCGACATTCACTGCACCCGTGCGCAGCAACGTTTCCACTGCTTCACGAATGTAACCGGCAGGCAGTATTGAGTGACCATCAACGCGCACGATGATTGGCGCATGCGATGCAGCAATCGCGCGATTGAGCGCATCTGCTGTCTTCCCACTTGGGTTCTCAACTAAAGAGATTCGCTGATCACGGCTAGCGAGATTCGCTGCAACTGCATTTGTGCGATCACGAGAGGGACCTAACGCGAGG
The DNA here is from genome assembly GCA_964653345.1 of uncultured Bifidobacterium sp. Taxonomy (GTDB): domain Bacteria; phylum Actinomycetota; class Actinomycetes; order Nanopelagicales; family Nanopelagicaceae; genus IMCC26077. Next base: position 7,997 of record CAZZFG010000011.1, read on the forward strand.
ACTATTTCAATCTGACCTGGATAATCCTGAGCAGTGATAGCGCTCACCGTTGCCTCGAGATAGCGCTCCTCATTTAAGACGGGCAGGATCACCGAGACTGGAGTCTGGAGAGAGATTGGCGTGGTCATTAAGGTCTGAAGGTACTCTCCACATAGGCTAGGAGCGTGATACTCGAGAGATTGGCGCGAATTCTTCCTCGCCAAAGCCAGCGCCAGCGAATTGTTGCGCTCTTCTCTGCAGTAATCGTGTTGGTGGCGACCATCATTTGGGGAGGTTTTGGCGCAGCTACCTCTCAGATCAAGCGGGTTGACGTCTTCAAGGACCGGACAGAGCGCCCCAAAGTGGTTGCGCGCACGGCTGTGACGTATTTGATCGTCGGTTCAGATACTCGAGAGGGACTTACCAAGGCTGAAATCAAAGCGCTTAAAGTTGGTTCGACAAAAGTTGCAGCAGGTAAACGTTCAGACACCATGCTCTTGGTGCACATCAGCAAATCGCGTGATCACGCAACCATCGTTTCGATACCTCGTGACACATTTGTATTGGTTCCTGAATGGACTGACAGCAAAGGGAAGGTGCACGCACCTTCATACTCAAAGATCAATGCCACATTCGGCAGAGGTGATGCACCACTCCTCGTGCAAACTCTCGAGGGTATGACCGATCTTCGCATCGATCATTACATCGAAGTCAGCTTCCTAGGTTTCAAGGAAATGGTCGATGCTCTGGGCGGCGTGGAAATCTGCACCCGCAGGAAAATCAACGATCCAAAGTCGCATTTAGTTCTTGCCGCTGGAACACATCGTCTCGATGGCATCACTGCGCTCAAATATGTGCGAACCAGATATTTCGACGGCATGGGTGACCTTGGCAGAATGCAGCGACAACAACAATTCATCGCAGCGATGATTCGAGAGGCTTCGAGCGCTGGAGTACTTCTTAATCCGGTAAAGCTAGTGAAATTCATAAATGCAGCTCTTGGTTCTGTGACAACAGATCCAGGTCTCACTCAAGATGATCTGATAACTCTCGCTGAACAATTGCGAGGTATCTCTACAAAGAAAGTGCGCACGTTGACAGTTCCACTGTCAAACGAAAATTACTACGCCCATGGCGTGACGGCTGCAGTGCTCTGGGATAAGAAGTTAGCGCCACAGCTCTGGGAGAAATTGCGAAACGACGAAGAGATTATTGTGGAGCCAAAGGCAACCAATGCGAAGAAGGACGGCACGGTGGTTCCTGATAAAAGTGCCAAGTCAGGGAAAGGAAGCGGCACGGCGACACCAACTCCTGAACCAACTGATATTTTCAAGTCACGGACTGCGGATGTCGATAGCTGCGGAGCCCTCCGCTAGCCTCTACCTGTGAAGATTTCCGTTATTGGCGCTGGCTATCTGGGAGCGACGCACGCAATCTGCATGGCATCTCTGGGTCATCAGGTCGTCGCAGTTGATGTCAACCCACAAAAAGTTGAGCTCTTCAAAACAGGTGTTGTTCCATTCTACGAACCAGGACTTGCTGAACTCCTTGGAACTGCAAAAACACAGAGCAATCTCACCTTTACCACCGATTACTCTGACGCGGCAGCCTGTGACATTCATTTTCTCTGCATTGGTACGCCGCAAACTGAAAACGGTCTCCAAGCTGATCTCAGTGCGCTCGAGTCCGCGTTTCATTCAGTCATCGAGATTGCACACGCAGGATCTCTCATTGTTGGTAAATCCACGGTGCCGGTAGGAACGGCAGAGCGATTCTCGGCAGCTCTCGCAGAACGCAAGCCCAGCGTCACTCTCAATTGGAATCCCGAATTCTTGCGTGAAGGCCATGCAATCACGGACACCCTCCGCCCGAATCGGATTGTCATTGGAACAAACAGAACAAATGGTGGAGCGAAGCTAGAGAATTTCTACAAAGAGGTCTCGCCTGAAGCCCCTATTTTCGTCACTAACTTTTCAACGGCAGAACTCGTCAAGGTTGCTGCTAATGCCTTCCTTGCAACCAAGATTTCCTTTATCAATGCAATGTCCGAAGTTGCCGATGCAACCGGAGCTGACGTGGCACTTCTTGCAGATGCAATTGGCGCTGATGATCGAATCGGTAGAAAGTTCCTCGGATCAGGCATTGGGTTCGGTGGCGGTTGCCTTCCAAAAGATATCCGCGCCTTCCTCGCGCGAGCCGATGAGTTGGGGCTCGCCGATTCACTCAACTTTCTTAGAGAATTCGATTTAATTAATCAACGTGCGCGCACTCGCGCCGTTGCTGTGGCGTTAAGAGAATTAGGCGACCCGAAGGGCAAGAAAGTTGCAGTGCTGGGCGCGGCATTTAAACCCGATAGCGATGATGTTCGCGACTCCCCCGCGCTCGAAATTGCAGAGACCCTTCATGCGCTAGGCGCACTTGTCGTTGTGCATGATCCGCGCGCGCTCGAAAGCGCAGCAGCAAAGACCCCTGACTTGAAGTATTCGTCTTCAATTGAAGAGACGCTTGCGCACGCTGACTTAACAATGCATCTAACTGAGTGGAATGAGTATCGAGCGCTTGATCCTGCACTTATGAAAAAGCTCGTTAATGTTCCCACTATCTTTGATGGCAGAAACGCACTTGATGTATCGAAGTGGCAGAGCGCAGGTTGGAAGTTACTCGCCCTTGGCCGCGCGCTTTAGATTCTCTGCTCGTCCCAAGACTTCAGTATGCATTTTCTCCATCTGCTTTTTAATTGCGGCGAGCGCAGTCTCGTCGTGAGCGCCGAGGATTCGAGCAGCAAGAAGTCCTGCATTCTTTGCATTGCCGATGCCAACGGTTGCTACCGGGATGCCTGCGGGCATCTGCACGATGGAAAGGAGTGAATCCATACCTTCAAGGGCTTTGAGCGAGATTGGCACGCCAATAACGGGAAGCGGCGAGATTGAGGCGAGCATGCCTGGTAGGTGTGCAGCTCCACCGGCACCAGCGATGATTACTTTGAACCCTCGCGATACGGCCGCCTTGCCAAACTCCATCATCTCTTCCGGCATCCGATGCGCAGAGAGCAACTCCACTTCGTAAGAGATACCTAGCTCAGTAAGCGTCGTTGCGGCGCTTTCCATGGTTGGCCAATCGGAATCTGAACCCATCACAATCGCAACATCAGCCACGCGCTCTCCCATCGTTTTCCCACAGCTCTCGCACACGCTACTCGGAAATTACACCGCTCATGTAATCAACGGCATGGTGAACTCGCTCCCGCAACTGTTCGAGATTCGAACCGGTCACTGTCACGTGCCCGACTTTTCGCCCGGGTCGGACCTCTTTGCCGTAGTTGTGGACCTTTAATTCGGGATCGCGTGCAAAGAGATGCAGGTATGGACGAAATAGATCACCCTTCGCGCCACCCAAGACATTTCCCATAACGGTCCACTCCGCAAGCAACGCCGTGCTTCCTAGTGGGAGATCTAAAACCGCTCGAATATGTTGCTCGAATTGTGAAGTGGTAGCGCCTTCGATACTCCAGTGTCCAGAGTTATGTGGGCGAAGTGCAATTTCATTTATTAATAACGTCCCACCTACATCAAATAGCTCTACCGCCATTACGCCAACAAGCCCAATATGTTGCGCGATGGCCATCGCGATTTGCTGCGCCGCAAAAGCCGTTGCATCCGAAAGGCCCGGTGCAGGCGAAATAGTTTCAGTACAGATTCCCTCGTGCTGAACGGTCTCTGTGACAACCCAAGTCGATACTTGATCGTGTGGCGAGCGCGCAATCATGATAGAAAGTTCGCGATCGAAGTGAATTAACTCTTCAGCAAGCGCGCTACCCCACTGCGTTAACGCACTCTGTGCCTCAATCTCGTTGGCAACCATTCGCACGCCGCGCCCGTCATATCCACCTGAGATAGCCTTGAGTATTACTGGATAGGAATCAATTTCTGAGCTAGCTGTGACGACTTTCCAGCGCGGTTGTGGCAGATTAATTGATGCGAAACTCTTCCGCATGTGCGCTTTATCTTGAGCGTGCAATAGCGCCCCCGATGAAGGGCGCACTGTATGCCCTAACTCTTCTAATCGACGTATATGTCCGTTGGGAACCAATTCATGTTCGAAAGTAATCACATCGCATTTAGAAGCAAATTCAATTAAGTGATTTAAATCTTTGTAATCTCCAATAGTTGATGGGAAAAATTGTGCAGCGCTATCGCCAGAATCAGCTGCCAAAATTTGAAGGTGGACTCCGAGCGCAGCAGCTGGCGCAAGCGTCATCTGGGCAAGCTGTCCCGCTCCAATGATGCCGAGAGTGGGAGCGCCCATGGTGTGAGCCTACTTTCTCAATCGAAGATGGGTCACATCCGCCGAAACAAATGTGCTCCCGTCGGCAAGCACGAGTGCTCCATCTGATGAGATAGCCGCCGCACGGCCAAGCAATTCACGACCATCGGGAAGCGTTATCTGCACATCCTCTTCTAACGTGCTGCACAGTTGCCGGTACCTGTTCTCAACTGGGAATGGTCGTTCATCCCATTGTTCAAGAAAGCGCTTAAGCGCGAGCAAAAATGCAACGACTAGTGCGCTGCGTTCTACTTGCTCTTCGGTGTGCAGTCGAAGTGAAGTCGCATCAGGAACGGGAAGCGCGCTGCTACTTTGCAGACAATTGATTCCAACGCCAAGAACGATATTCGCTCCAACTTTCTCTGCGATGATCCCACCAACTTTTCGCCCATCAATCATGAGATCATTTGGCCACTTCAGCGCCACCGTAACCCCAGTGGTCTCAAAAATTGCAGAACATGCTGCAACGCCAGCAATCAACGGCACCCATCCCCAGCGATTCTCGCTTTGGGTTTGCGGCGCAACCACCACTGATAACAGCACGCCTTCGCCAGGTTGAGAGGTGAAAGATCTATTAAGTCGACCGCGCCCTGCGCTCTGAAACTCGGCGAGATATACATCACCAGGAGCGGCATGCCCTTGCGTGAGCGCGGAAGCGAGTGTGCTTTGCGTGGAATCTATTAAATTAAAATGGTGTACTCGCCAGTAACTGGGGTCTAGTGCTGAGATGATTTCCGCTATATCGAGGGTTTCCACGAGAGGTACGGTACGGCTATGAGCGGTGATATTCATACCACTGCGGGC
>CAZZFG010000012.1:0-5708 GCA_964653345.1 uncultured Bifidobacterium sp.
CGCCATTTTCCTGGGGTCAACTCCCCTAGTTTGATTGGACCCATACCGATCCGAATGAGGCGTTCAATGGTCAGCCCGGTAGCAGCTGCCATCCGACGGAGAATCTGATTTCTCCCGTCGTGGATCACTACATCAAAGAGGGTCCGCCCTGGTTGTCCGGGTAGCACTGTCAATTTATCGACTTTGGCCATTCCGTCATCAAGTTCGACTCCGTTACGGAACGCATCTGCCACCTCTTTACTCACCATTCCTCGTAATTCGAGCAAATAGTTTTTTGGCAATGAAAAAGATGGGTGGGTCGCTCGATGGGCCAAATCCCCATCGTTGGTAACCAGCAGTAGACCTTCAGATTCCTTATCGAGCCTGCCGACATGAAACAGGCGCTCGTGGCGATCTTGAAGTAAGTCACCTAGATGTGGCCGGTCCTCAGGGTCTGACAGGGTAGAGAGAATGCCTCTTGGTTTATTAAGTGCAAGATAAATCTTGGACTTTTTAGAGGAAATTACTTCACCATTAACCTCAACTTCAGACTTTTCTGGATTTACCTTCGTTCCGAGTTCGCGGACTACGCGACCATCTACCCGAACTCTCCCAGCAACAATCAACTCCTCGGCTTTTCGCCGGCTCGCGATCCCGGCATCGGCGATGACCTTCTGTAATCGTTGCTCCATAGCCTGGGAGCCTAGATTGCCCCTCCTGGATTAGCCAATCGCTCGTGGTTCTATTCCTGTCGAGAAGTGCATACCTATTTCGATATGCGGTGTGAAGGGGTGAATTAATCCGTGAGCGTGTCTAAAACTGCATCCAGGGCATCGATGTTCGGCAAATGCGGCGCCAATTCAGGGAGCTCACTGAGAGACCCGATTCCCAATCGCTCCAGGAAATACGAGGTTGTTTGGTAGAGGATTGCTCCGCTCTCCCCCTCCACGCCTGCCTCTTCCACTAGCCCACGATTAACAAGAGTTTTCATAACGGCTTCCACGTTGACGCCTCGGATTGCGGATACGCGGGCGCGCGAGACTGGCTGGCGATAGGCAATTACGGCAAGGGTTTCTAAGGCCGCCTGAGTGAGTTTCGCCTGCTGTCCCTCGAGAACGAAACGCTCTACGGCGCTCGAGACTTCTGGATGGCTGTAGAAGCGCCAGCCACCTGCAATCTGACGTAGCTCAAAGCCGCGCTCCTGCGCGCGGTAACTTTCGGCAAGAGCAACCAGGCGAGCGTGAATTTCATCGGTAGGAACCTCTAGAACTTGAGCCAGCAATACCTCTGTCACCGGCTCATCGACAACCATCAAAATCGCCTCTAGCGCCCGTTCAATGTCCCGCTCACTCATCGTGGCCCTTCCCCTCGTGACCCGCTTGATCAGCTGGATTCTCTTGATCTTCTTGCCCGGCGGCTTCTGGGTCGATTGGCGCTCGGTCGAATTCATCGTTCACAGCAATTTCGCCTTCAGCGCTACCTACCCAGCGTATCTGGAGATCTCCTAATGGAGTGACCTGCTCGAAAAGTATGACGCCCTCCTTGTACAGCTCAAGAAGCGAGAGGAATCGCGCAACTACCACGAGAGTGTGGCTGGCATCTGCGACGAGGGCGCGGAAGGTTGCGGTACCCACCCGTCGCAAATGTGCAACAACATGCTGTGCTTCATCGCGAACGCTGACCGCTGGGCTATGCAGGTGCGAAATGCTAAATACAGGTGGCGTTTTCGGGGTTAACGCACGCATAGCCAACAGCGCAAACCGTTCCACTCCCACACCTATCAAGACCTCAGGCAAGAGCGCAGCAAGCTTTGGGTCGAGCGCCACCAAGCGCGGATAGCGGTGCGTTTCCACCTCGATCCACTCCTGGAAAGTGGCTGCAATCTCCTTGTATGCCTTGTACTGAAGAAGGCGGGCAAAGAGGAGGTCTCGGGCCTCCAAGAGGGCCAAATCTTCCTCGTCATCAATCTCCCCCGAGGGGAGCAATCTGGCCGCTTTCAGGTCTAATAACGTTGCGGCAACGACCAGGAATTCAGTTGCCTCATCGAGCTTCCACGCCCCATTCATCGCGGTTATGTGGGCGATGTACTCATCGGTGACCACACTTAGGGCAACCTCGGTGACATCCATTTTGTGGCGCGAGATAAGTTGAAGTAAGAGGTCGAACGGCCCCTCGAAATTCTCTAGTCGAATCGAAAAACCTGGAATCCGCCCTTCACTTGGGCTACCCGTGCTACCCGTGCTACTTGAGCCGCCAGAGACAGCTCCCTGCGCGAGGGCTCCCTGCTCTGTTTCCATCACAGGGGGAACGGTATCTGATTACTGGCCGCGAAGTCTGCGAGCGAGAATGCTCGATTCTCCTTTTGCTTCCAAATCGGCGACGATTACCGCTACCGCTTCGCGAACAATTCGACCGCGGTCAACCGCTAATCCCATATCTCCACGAAGGCTCAGGCGAGCTTGCTCCAAATCGAAAAGCTCTTCTGGAGAGAGATAAACAGTGATTTTCTCATCGTGACGTTCTCTCCCCGATGGTGCAGAAGCGCTCCTGGACACGCGACGACGTGCAGTTGTCCGTACTGGAGCAGCTTTCTCGCTCCGTACTGGAGCAGCCGTTGCGCCTTTGCTCTCACCTGCTCGTTCTTCCGTTGGGGTTGGCACCGCAGAGAGCGTCGCAGAGGTGGTGCGAAATAGCTCTTCAGCTCCGGGCAGGCTAACTCGTCGACTCATGCTGTTCCTCCTCGTGAAATGACCTCACGTGCTAATCGTCGGTAAGCCGCGGCCCCCGGCGATGATGAGGCGTAGCTGGTGATCGGTTCGCCAGCTGCTGTAGTTTCGTTAAATCGCACAGTTTTGGAGATTACTGTGTCAAAAACCTGCTCTGGAAAAGCCTCATAAATTCGCGCAAGAACCTCTTTGCTATGTGCCGTGCGCTCGAACATAGTTGCCACAATGCCGATAATTCGAAGGTCAGGATTTAGGCGCTCTTGAATCTTGCTGGTGATCTCTTTGAGCAACTTAAATCCACGAAGTGCGAAGTACTCGCATTGCAGCGGCACAAGAACTAGGTCAGCTGCTGTGAGCGCATTCACCGTCAAAAGGCCAAGCGATGGCTGGCAATCGATGAGAATAACGTCGTAATCCGGGGCCACAGTCGCCAAAATTCGCTTGAGCGTCTGTTCGCGAGCGACCTCGTTTACCAAACCAATCTCTGCTCCTGAAAGCATGATGTCGCTGGGAATCAAATCCATGCCCGGCACACTCGTTTTGAGCAGCACATCGTCGACAGTGGCATTTCGATCCATTAGAAGGTTATAAATCGAGCTTTCAAGTTCATCGGTGACCACTCCCAGGCCGATCGAGAGCGAACCTTGAGGGTCGAAATCAACGAGAAGAACGCGGCGTCCTAGTTCAGCAAGACTTGCACCAAGACTGATGGTGGTGGTGGTTTTTCCTACGCCACCTTTTTGATTAACGACAGCGATAGTTTTTGCTGGACCGTGTTTATCTTTGGAATCAAGTTTTTTTACGGCGGGAATGCTCTTGCTCCGCCCCTTCATTAACTCGTGAACCGAGACGACATCCTCGTCGCGAGAAATCGCAGACTGTGCTGATGTTGCTCTCGATTTTGTCGACTTAGCGTTCAAGCGAGAAACCTCTCTTTGCGGTAGCGGGAGCCTAGAGGTCTGCTTGCCAAGCAAGCAACCCTCACCAATCGGGAGGGGCTATTTGGCGCGTGGATGGGCCAACAGGTACGCCTCACGCAGCCGGTCAATCGTCACCAAGGTGTAGATCTGTGTGGTGGCAACGCTGGCGTGGCCAAGCAATTCCTGCACTGTTCTGATATCTGCTCCCCCGTCTAATAAATGGGTAGCAAACGAATGGCGGAGTGAGTGTGGACTTAATTCGGTGGTGACACCACCCTTAATGGCACAACTTCGCACAATCTCCCACGCGCTTTGGCGGGAGAGCGGAGTTCCCCTCAGATTGAGAAACACCTTACGTTCTTTACTTTCACTCTTGCCTTTCAGAAGCGCGGGTCGAGCACGGACGAGATAATCGCTAACAGCTTGAGCGGCGAAATTACCAACCGGAACAACTCGCTCCTTCCCGCCTTTCCCAAATAATCGGAGCGACTGCAACGGTGTTTTAATCTGATCAACGTCGAGTGAAACAATCTCACTCACTCGCGCACCGGTCGCATAGAGAAGTTCAATCAGTGCTCGATCACGAAGCGATTGCACCGATTCCCCAGAGCCGGCACCAGCGATCATCCCTTCGATTTCTGAAACCGCGAGCGCTTTCGGCAGCCTCCTACCCGGAGTTGGAGGGTGAATGTGAGCCGCTGGATCGGTAGCGCGATTTTCTCGCGCCAAAAACTTATGAAAACCTCGAACCGCAATAATCGATCGTGCTGCGGACGATGCTGAGAGCGGGGCAGAATTCTCGCTCCCTGTTCGCAAATGCATCAGGAACTCTTCGATATCACGCTCAATCGCGGCAGCGGTGGACTTGCCAGAAACTTCGAGGAAATCTATGTAGCGCTGCAAATCGCGACGATAGGCAAGTAGTGTGTTGCGAGATAGCCCTCGTTCAACGGTTAGATGATCGAGAAAAAGTTCAACATTTGCAGAATCAAGTGAGGAGTTCATGAACGCCTCGAACCGGCATCCCAAGTGCATGCCCTACCTCTGGCGAGTACAGATTTCCCTCATGTGTGGTCAAGCCGTATTGCAGAGAGTTGTTGGTGGCTAGAGCTTGTTGCCAACCTTTATTGGCAAGTTGGAGTAAGTACGGCAACGTCGCGTTGGTGAGCGCCATCGTTGAGGTTCGGGGAACAGCTCCTGGCATATTGGCAACGCAGTAGAAAAGTGATTTATGAACAGGGAACGTTGGATCTGCATGAGTTGTTGGTCGAGAGTCCTCAAAACAGCCACCTTGATCGATTGCGATGTCAACCAGAACACTGCCGGGCTTCATCCGAGCAACTAAAGCATTGGAAATTAACTTCGGTGCTTTATCGCCTTTAATCAATACCGCGCCGATCACTAAGTCAGCCGCTAAGGCGAGTTCTTCAATGGCGGTAGCTGTGGAATACACGGTTTCAATCTGCCCAGAAAATATCTCCTCTAACTCCTTTAAGCGCCCCAAGTTTCGATCAACAATCGCAACAGCTGCGCCCATCCCGTGGGCAATGCGAGCAGCTTCGGTCCCCGAGACTCCGCCCCCCAAAATCAATACCCGACCTGGTCGCACTCCAGGAACTCCCCCAAGAAGTACCCCTCGACCACCAGATGCTTTCTGTAGCGCATATGCACCAACTTGAGGTGCGAGTCGACCTGCCACTTCACTCATAGGAGCAAGTAACGGCAACTGCCCATTCTCCGTAACGGTTTCATATGCGATGCTCGTGATTCCGCTCTCCAACAGAGCGTTCGTGCACTCCTTCGACGCTGCCAAGTGGAGAAAAGTAAATAGCATCTGACCTTTACGCAGTAATGGATACTCGCTCCGTTGCGGCTCTTTCACCTTCACGATAATTTCACTTAACCGCCAAATTTCCGCCGCACTATCCAAAATTTCAGCGCCTACTAATCGGTACTCCTCATCTGCGAAACCGGCGCCATCTCCACCACCAGCTTCGACGAGTACGCGGTGGCCGTGCTTGATCAATTCAGAGGCGCCACCAGGAGTAAGTGCGATGCGGAACTCCTGAGCTTTTATCTCTTT
>CAZZFG010000012.1:5808-7455 GCA_964653345.1 uncultured Bifidobacterium sp.
AATTGCTATCGCGGCACCGATGAGTCCCGCAAAGAGCGGATGTGGTCTGGTCGGCCTACTTTTGAATTCTGGGTGCGCCTGTGTTCCCACATAGAACGGGTGTACCGATTTGGGTAACTCGACAAATTCCACGAGATGATTATCGGGCGATAAGCCAGAGAAAACTAATCCTGAGTTCTCTAATTCCTCTCGATATTGATTATTTACCTCATATCGATGGCGATGGCGCTCTTCAATGATTTCACTTTGATAGAGAGCAGCAACAATCGAGCCTGATTTGAGATGTGCAGGGTAGAGACCAAGGCGCATCGTGCCTCCCATATCTCGCTCCCCGCGAATCACATCCTCTTGCGATGCCATGGTGGCTATAACGGGGAACTTCGCACTCTCATCAAATTCAGCAGAATTAGCTCCAGTCATCCCAGCAAGATTTCGTGCACCTTCTATCACCATGCATTGCAAACCTAAACAAAGGCCAAGAGTAGGAATTTTGTTCTCTCGTGCGTAAGTAAGTGCGCCAATCTTTCCCTCTAAACCTCGCACCCCAAAACCGCCAGGTACACAAATCGCGTCCACTCCCAACAATTCACGAGCAGCGCCCTCTGGTGTCGCGCAGGTATCACTTGCTACCCACTTGATATTAACTTTCGCCGAATGCGCAAAACCGCCCGCGCGGAGCGCTTCAGTTACCGATAAATACGCATCGGGAAGATCCACATACTTACCCACGAGCGCGACAGTGAGCTCATGCTGCGGGTGGTGAACTCGAGAGAGAAGCTGATCCCAATCGCTCCAATCAACGTCTCGAAACGGCATCCCTAAACGTCGAACAACGTAAGCGTCGAGCCCTTCACGGTGTAAAACCTTTGGAATGTCGTAAATTGACGGTGCGTCGGATGCAGCAACGCATGCCTCTGTGTCGACATCACACATCAGCGATATTTTTTTCTTCACACCTTCAGGAATCTCTCGATCTGATCGAAGCACAATCGCATCTGGCTGAATGCCGATGCTTCGAAGCGCGGCAACGCTATGTTGCGTTGGTTTGGTTTTTAACTCTCCAGATGGACCGATGTACGGAACTAATGAGACGTGGAGAAAAAAGACGTGCTCTCGACCGAGATCTTGACGGACCTGTCGAGCAGCTTCAAGGAACGGCAGTGACTCGATATCTCCCACTGTGCCGCCAATCTCGGTAATGATGACATCAATACCTTGTGCAGCGCCCGCCCGCATTCGTTCTTTTATCTCATTTGTAATGTGGGGAATCACCTGGACGGTATCCCCTAAATATTCACCTCTGCGCTCTCGAGAAATCACTCGAGAGTAGATCTGGCCAGTAGTGACGTTCGCTGAGCCAGCAAGATTGACGTCAAGGAAGCGCTCGTAATGTCCGATATCGAGATCGGTCTCCGCACCATCATCTGTGACAAAAACTTCACCATGTTGGAAAGGATTCATTGTCCCTGGATCAACATTGAGATACGGATCGAGTTTTTGCATTGTGACGTGCAGGCCGCGCGCTCTAAGCAATCGCCCCAATGACGATGCAGTGAGACCTTTTCCGAGTGAGGAGGCGACTCCGCCGGTGACAAAAATGTGCTTAGTGATATGAACCGAAGCCATCATGGACGACCAGTCTATCTG
>CAZZFG010000012.1:7555-11751 GCA_964653345.1 uncultured Bifidobacterium sp.
AGCGTTGATTCTTCCCGACCGGCCATCATCCGAGCTAATTCATGAGCCCGCCCAGCACCCTGCAACTCGACAAGATCGCTGCTGGTCACAGTTTCCGATGAATTTTTCCTAATCATGAAGTGGGTGTCGGCCCATGCAGCCACTTGAGGTAGGTGGGTGACTACTAGAACTTGTGCATGCTCTGCCAGTAGCGCCAAACGTCGCCCTACCTCAACTGCCGCCTTCCCTCCCACGCCAACATCCACTTCATCAAAGATGTACGTTGGAATCGACGACTTGCCAGCGAGCACCACTTCAATCGCAAGCATGATGCGTGACAGTTCACCACCGCTTGCGCCTTTATTGATGGGCAGCGCCGTCGCTCCAGCGTGTGGAATCAGGAGAAAACCAACCTCGTCGCTTCCAAAGGTTGAACAGAGCACTCCGCGGGAGATGGTTTCTTTACCATTACCCGAAAGGCCACCGACGACAATCCCTTCAGAAATTTCTGCGATTGAGACCACTATTGATGCGCCAGGCATTGCCAGATGAGTCAGCTCGTCTGAGATGGCGACCTCAAGTTGCTTGCCAGCTCGCGCACGCGCCGCAGTTAATTCGCGACTTGCCGCAATCACTTGTTTAGCAACCTGCTCCAATTCAGCGCGCATCTTTGCAATTCCTTCATCGCCTCCCGACAGTTGCGTAAGTAGCGTTCTATCTCGCTGTGCCGCCTCGATTAGAGCGCTCTCTGGATCATCAAGTTTTCCATCACCAAAACGTTTGATGAGACTTTGCACCAAAGCGCGACGTTCGTGCATCGATTCGAGAGCGCCTGGCTCGACATCGAGTTCCTCCTCCTGCTTGCGTAACAGGGTTGCTAATTCATTGACCAGAATTGAAATCTCACGCGCAAGAGCAGCGCCTGATTGATTCGTGCTCTCTTCGCGCGCGAGAGACTCAAGCGCACGTTTGACCACAGCCAATTGAGAACTCACACTTGATTCACTCTCTACGAGAGCATCGAGCGAGCTCGTCAGTGCTCCGCGAGTGGCGTCAACATTTTCTAAACCAAGAATCTTTTCACGAAGAATTGAACTTTCGCGTGCAATTGGTTGAACTCGGTCAAACTCCTCCAGGAAAATACCGATGCGAGTTATTTCTCGTTCACGCGTGCTCCGTAATTCCTCCAACTCGCCAATTGCATCAGATAACTCGCGATACCGAGTGAAGAACTCTTGGTAGGCCCGAAGCGCTCCCGCAATCTCCTCTTTGCCGCCAAATTGATCAAGAATTTCTCGCGCTCGCTGTGGCTTGAGCAGGGTGAAATGGGCGCTCTGGCCATGAATAGAGAGCATTTCACCGCCTACTTCGGTGAGTGCCGAAATCGTCGTCGATATTCCACCTATCGATGCTCGGCTCTTGCCATCGCTGGTAATCGTTCGAGTGAGAAGGACCTCGCCATTTTCTACTTCGCCACCGCGTTCATTAATCTCATGGGCCACTTCATCCGAAATAGCAAAACGTCCGACTACATTTGCCCGCTCACTTCCTGCACGAACTACCGCAGAGTCTGCGCGCGCACCAATAAGAAGTGAAAGCGCCGAGAGAACCATGGTTTTGCCAGCGCCAGTTTCGCCCGTGATGACAGTGAGTCCCGGGCCAGGTGCAAAATGTGCTTTCTCAATGACCCCCAGCGCGGAGATATCAACCTCAACTAGGGCGCGCTTGCTCACTCGCCCCGCCACCCGGAGATAGGTAATTGAAATTTCGCAACCAAACGATTGGTAAATGGAGCGCTCGTCATCCGTGCAAGGGTGAATTTGTGGCTATCTCGCGTGATACGTATGAGATCTCCTTCAATCAACGGTCTATTTCGAAAACCATCGCAACTAAGCGTCGCATTTTCTGAACGAACGGAGATTGCAATCTCACTTCGAGGAGAGAGAACCATCGGGCGAGCAAAGAGGGCGTGTGCGGCAAGTGGTAGTAGCAGGAGCGCATCAACATCGGGCCAGACAACTGGACCGCCTGCCGAGAATGCGTATGCCGTAGAGCCTGTCGGCGTTGCACAGAGCACACCATCACAATTCCATAGCGATAGCGGGCGTTGATCAACGGAGACAAAGAGCTCGACCATTTGCGACGATTCTTTCTCAATCACGATTTCATTTAACGCCCATCCAGAATCGATGATGTCACCGTGTCGCTCGATTTCAAATGAGATGCTCATCCGCTCTTCGAGGACAAATTGGTGATTGATTACTGCGTCGATGATTTCAGCATTGGTAGGTCGCTCTACTTCGGCAAGGAAACCCATGTGACCTACATTTATCCCGAGGATAGGTATTGAGAATCCATATGAGATTTCCGCACTTCGCAACATAGTTCCATCGCCGCCGAGGACAATGATCAGTTCAAACTCACTGATAGGTCGACCTGAATAGCGAGTAATTTCCGGAACGCCGGAACCATCGCTACTTAAATGATGCTCAACTGCTATCCCCGCCGCAGCCAATCCGCGCGCAATCTCAAGGGCAGCGGTAAGCGCGCTCTCTCGTTTCGGGTGCAGGAGCAGGAGCACTCGGCGCTGCGCACCTTGTTCTGATACGGCGCTCATTGGGGTCCTTTCGCTATCGCGGCCTCTGCTCGTTCTCGAGTTAATTCTCCACTCCCGCGTCGCAACCAGAGAAAATATTCAACATTTCCCGATGGCCCAGGCAATGGACTTGCTGTAACTCCTGCAACGCCAAGACCTACCTCCCACGCTGAGCGAGCTACCTCTTCAATCGCGCCGAGGCGGAGGGCTGGGTCGCGCACCACGCCACCTGCCCCAAGTTTCTCGCGCCCAACTTCAAATTGTGGTTTCACCATGACAACAAAGTCCGCATCAGGGGTAGTAACAGCTACGAAAGCCGGCAGTACTAACGTGAGCGAAATGAAGGAGAGGTCGGCGACAACCATTTCCACTGGCTCTCCAATATTTTCTAACGTCAGGTGGCGAA
Source organism: uncultured Bifidobacterium sp. (assembly GCA_964653345.1). Lineage (GTDB taxonomy): Bacteria > Actinomycetota > Actinomycetes > Nanopelagicales > Nanopelagicaceae > IMCC26077. The sequence continues at coordinate 10,537 of CAZZFG010000012.1, forward strand.
CATTTGTCCGATCAAGAACTGTCACTCGTGGATCTTGACGAAGTTCCCACGCAAGTTGTCCGTAACCAACATCAACCGCGACAACTTCGCGAACATCATTACGAAGCAGCACATCGGTAAATCCTCCAGTAGATGCGCCAGCATCAAGAGCGCGTTTTCCAGCAACGACTATTCCAGCGAAATCAGCAAGCGCGCCGGCTAATTTATGGCCCCCTCGAGAAACAAAATCATCGCGATCCTCGGCAATAACTATTGAGGTCTCTCCATCAACTTGAGATGCTGGTTTTGTTGCAGGAATTCCACCAACGAGAACAACTCGCGCTTCAATAAGATCGGTGGCAGCCTCGCGAGAGCGCGCTAGGCCGCGCCGAACTAGTTCTGCATCTAGGCGAGATCGACCCATCTCTTACAAGCCCTCAATCTCCGAAAGGGCGCGTTGTAAATCTCGGTGAATTTCTTCATATGCGTCAACGTGTTCATTAACAGGTAGTTCCGACAGGGCAGAAATCTTCTCGCTCAATTGAGCACCATCAACTGAAGGTTCTGGAGGGAGTGTGCTCATGATGTGGCTCCGCGTTTCTTAGCCGCCTTCTTAGCTGCGCTCGACTTCTTAGACGCTTTACCAACTGGTTTACTTCCCTTTACCGCACTTGTGCTCTTCTTCCCTGACTTTGCCTTTGAGGTAGATGCCTTTTTCGTTGGCCGAGGAGCGCTCTTTAAACCGAGCTCTGCACGCAGCGCGGCAATCTCTGCACGCAAAGCGAGGAGCTCACTCTCTTTCGCTAATCCCAATTTCTTCACTGCGCGCTCAGTTTCTCGTTCAATTCGATCTTTGAGCACATCTCCGCTCTCTTTTACCCATGAGTTCAATGCTGCCGCCGCTTTCTCGGGATTGAAATCATTACCTAACGCCTTTTGCGCATATGCACGAAGCGCCCCTACAAGATCTGTACCCCCGGCCATGCGCGCTCCAATCTCCCCAACAAGTGAGGCTACGTGCTAACGCTACCGCTTCTTCACGGGTGAGGCTTGGCGATTTGCCACCGATTTCAACGAGTGAAGTTCAATGTAGCTTCGGGAGGCGACTGCCGCACCCGACCGCCAAAATCTTTTTCTCAGGGCTCCCTGAAGGGAGATCCATTGGCCCACTTTGAGAGCACGAAAAACGGGAAAAATTTCGCTGTTTTCGCACTCAATATCGAAAATTTCTCTCGC
>CAZZFG010000012.1:11851-12995 GCA_964653345.1 uncultured Bifidobacterium sp.
TCTCTCCCATTACCGTGAAGTTCTGCTCACAAGATTTCACTATCGCGTAGCCCAGTAGCGAGAACATTTTCTGTTGGAGAGGATTCTGATGTCAGGTACTGACAACTTCACACCTTGGCTGTGGACGAGAAAAAATTCTGGTGAAAGTTACTAAGACTCAGCTACGGCAGTTTCTTGATCCGTTCTTGCGCATCAGTTTCTTGGTCGATATCTACCGATGATGCTTTTGCAAACCATTTTCGTGCACCGTCGAGATCACCAACTCCAACGAGCGCATCGGCGTAGGCATAACGTAATCGAGCGGCCCATGTCGCGTTATCTTCCTGTAATTCCTTGCAATCCACAGCGGTAACCGCTGCATCCAATTCGCCTAAATCTTTACGTGCACCGCTAAGAACAATCCGAAGTTCAACTTGGCCATCTTTATCGAGCAGTTTCGCCTCTGGCGCTCGTCCCATCTCCAGCGCTTTCAATGGCTCCCCTAAACCTCGTTGCGCATCGGCCATCATCGGCCAGAAAGCCGGATCGCCTGTGATGCGAAATGCTGTCTTTAATTCACGAAGCGCTACATCGAATTTGCCTGCGTTATATGCTGCAATTCCCGCCAATTCGCGGACTCGTCCAACTCTCCCAGCACGAGTAGATGCCGCAACACCGTGCGCATGAGCTCGTTCCGGATCATCTCCCAGGAAATGCACAATGGCTAATAAATGTCGGGCGGTTTGCTCCGCGTTATCCGAAGCGAGGGAAGAAAGTTCACGTATTAATTGTGGATCAAGCTCTTCACGGTAGATCTCCTGCGGAATTTCAGGCTCTAAACGCTTCGGTACTTCCTCTTTCTCGTGACGAACGTTGCGCACACCCTTGCGATCGTGGTTGCGCGCTTGATCGCTCGTACGAGAACGTGAATCTTTTCTCGGTGCTGAACGTCGATCCCCTCGCTCCCCCGGACGCGCCGAACTAGAAGGACGCGCCGAACTAGAACTAGAAGATGAGCCAGCCGAACGCGAAGTCCCAGGTCTAGCAGGGGTGCGATTGCTTTGATCTGATCTTCCAGAGCTTTTCCCACTCGCACTTCGAGGTGAAGGCGAGGATCCAGATGCTCCACTGCGATTGCCGCGTGATTTAGGGGCAGCTTTTCTTC
>CAZZFG010000013.1:0-12682 GCA_964653345.1 uncultured Bifidobacterium sp.
CGTCCGGGTGGCGGAATTGGCAGACGCGCTAGCTTGAGGTGCTAGTGCCCGAAAGGGCTTCGGGGTTCAAGTCCCCGTTCGGACACACGGTAACTGGCCAATCTACGAAAGCTGATGAGTAGATTTGGGATATGAAGGCGATTCGCGTTTTTACTCCAGGCGCTGCTGATGTGCTGACGCTAAGTGAGGTGGCGCTCCCATCTCCCACACAAGAACAAATACCAGTAAAGGTTTCACTCGCGGGCGTGAACTTCATTGACGTCTATCACCGTCGTGGCCAGTATGCGCTACCAATGCCAGCTTCAATTGGTACTGGAATAGGAATTGAAGGAATTGGATCGCTTCCACATGGGGAGCAAGTCTTCTGGCTGAGTGCGATTGGTTCATACGCGCAAGAAATTAACGTCGCCGAGAGTCAACTTACGAAGTTGCCTGAGAGCACGCTGAGCAACGAGGAAATCCTTCCCTTGTTATGCCAAGGAATGACCGCCCATTACTTGGTTGATTCAGCGTATTCAGTGGAAGCCGGTGAATGGACTCTGGTTACCGCTGCCGCTGGCGGAGTCGGTCTACTACTGACCCAATTACTCAAAGTTCGTGGCGCCAAAGTGATTGCACTTTCATCAACTCCAGAACGGGCACAGATAGCTATGGAGCATGGCGCTGACGTTGTCGGAACATATGATCAGATGGCATCTATAACATCACGTGCAACCGATGGTTTCGGAGTGAATGCAGTTTTTGATTCTGTTGGCAAGGATTACTTTGATAATTGTTTAGATCTGTTAGCACCTTCAGGAATGTATGTGCTCTATGGTGGTGCAAGTGGACCAGTTCCCCCCTTCGACCTCATGCGATTGAATGCTAAGTCTCTAGCAATTAGAAGACCGACGTTGGCCACTTACACGTCGACGGCAAGCCAACGATTAGCCAGGCTTTCAGAGTTAATTTCGTTAACCGAAAGTGGAAAATTACGTTATCCCGCAACCAAGGTTTTTCCGTTAAGTGAAGCTCAGAGAGCGCATGAACTACTTGAATCTCGCCGGCATACAGGAAAGATTGGCCTTGATCCATGGAAGATTTAGCTCGCACGGTCACAATAATTCTGGCCTTCCCGTTTTTAGTCGCACCAATCGTCTTCGCCGGGGTGCGATTTCTTAATAAACGATGGGTGACAATTGCAGCGATACCACTAACGGTGATTAGTGCAGTTTTTGGTGTGATGCTATTGCTAAGCGATATAGGAACAGTCGCACGGGCTTTTGGATTGTGGGGCGTGCTCTTTTCGCTAGCAACATGGCGTTTGATTTGGCGTCGATCGCAATTTGGCGCGAAAGGCTAAATGTTATGGATCGTGTAAATCAATCAGAGTTAGAACGAGCTCGCTCGTTAATACGTGATGTGCCGGACTACCCCTCGCCTGGAGTTCTCTTTCGAGACCTAACGCCGATGATTGCCGATGGGCGGGCACTTCGAGCGGTTGTGGACGCCCTTGGTGCTCTGGCGCCAGATGCAACGCACTTCGCTGGTTTAGAGGCGCGTGGTTTCATTTTTGCCTCTGCTATCGCTGCTCGATTGGAGCGCGGCTGCATCCTCTTACGGAAACCCAAAAAACTTCCTCGCGAAAGATTTTCAGTCTCGTATCAACTTGAATATGGAACAGATTCAATTGAAATCCATAAAGATGCCTTGACTGAAAAGGATAAGGTGCTCATCGTTGATGACGTACTCGCAACAGGTGGCACGCTTTGTGCGGCTATTGAATTGCTTGCCATGACGAAAGCACAATGTATAGGTAGCGCCGTTGTTGCAGAGATCGACTTTCTAGAGGGAAGAAAGCGGGTTGCTTCTAGATTCCCCGATCACAAACTCGAAGCGCTTTTCAATCTTTAATTCAACAAGTAGAGCTACTCCAAAGTTATTAACTCGTAATAATCATCGCGCCAAAGATCCTCATCTCCGTCGGGAAGAAGTAGGACTCGCTCAGGAGCTAGTGCGCTCACAGCGCCTTCATCGTGGGTAACTAAAACGATAGCCCCTTGATACTCGCGGAGCGCTCCCAAAATCTCCTCGCGAGAGGCGGGATCGAGGTTGTTCGTCGGTTCATCGAGAAGCAGTACGTTCGCTGCGCTCACAACTAACTGGGCTAGGGCCAATCGAGTGCGTTCGCCTCCACTTAACACTTTGACAGGCTTAAAAACATCATCGCCGCTGAATAAGAAAGTTCCCAGGACGTTGCGTGCCTCTCCCTCACTAATATCAACTCGCGCTTTCAACATGTTAGCCAAAACTGTCTCTTCATAATTTAGTGATTCATGCTCTTGTGCGTAGTAGCCGAGGCGAAGACCGTGCCCTGGAGCGACAGCACCTGTGTCGGGCTCTAACTCGCCAGCTAACATCCGAAGTAAGGTTGTCTTTCCAGCACCATTGAGTCCGAGAATCACCACTCGGGAACCTTTATCGATAGCTAAATCAACATCTGTGAAAACTTCGGTGGATCCATACGACTTGCTTAGCTCCGCGGCTGTTAGTGGAGTTTTTCCGCATGGTGCTGGCGAAGGAAATCTTAGTTTTGCAACTTTATCTTTTACGCGTTCACCCTCGGTCACCGACATAATCTTCTCAGCGCGCTTGAACATGCTTTGCGCTGCTTTTGCTTTACTAGCTTTAGCGCGCATCTTCTCACCTTGCTTCTGCAGAATCTCAGCGCGTTTTTCAGCGATCGCTCGCTCTTTCTTTCGCCGATGTTCATCTTGTTCTCTAGCTAATAAATAGTTTCGCCATCCCATGTTGTAGACGTCAATCACGTTACGATTGGCATCCAGGTAAAAAATACGATTTACAACGGTCTCGATAAGTTTTACGTCGTGACTAATAATTACTAAACCACCCGAGTATTTACCGAGGAAATCCCTAAGCCAAATAATTGAATCGGCATCAAGGTGGTTAGTTGGTTCATCTAAAAGAAGGGTTTCGGCGTTACTAAAAAGGATGCGCGCTAATTCGACTCTGCGTCGCTGGCCTCCGGATAATTCATTGAGTCGTTGGGTAAATATCTTTTCGGGTAAACCAAGATTTGTAGCAATAGCTTCGGCATCGGATGTTGCGCTATATCCACCGGCAGTTTGAAACTCTTCTTCCGCCCGCGCGTAACGTTCCAGAACCTTTTCAAGTTCGTCGCCGTTACTCGTACTCATTTTCTCTTCTAAGCCCCGCATCCGGTCTGCGATTGAATCCAAACCTCGAACGGAAAGGATGCGGTTAATGACGCTACTCTCTTCGTCACCCGTGCGAGGGTCTTGGGGCAGGTATCCGATGGTGCCAGTACGGAGTACTTGTCCGCCCGCTGGGAGCGATTCTCCTGCTAAAACTTTGGCAAAGGTCGATTTTCCGGCGCCATTACGACCAACTAGGCCGATTCGATCACCATGATTGATTCGCACCGACACGTCTGCGAGCAATAATCGAGCTCCCGCCCGCAGCTCTACGCTAGATGTTGAAATCACAGAGAAGATGCTCTCACGAATTTTTATCGATAAACTCCACTCGAAGTGAGATTCTTGTTATATCTTCAGGTGATTCCCGAACAAGACGAGCAACCCGAGCAACCCGAACAATTGGAGTAAGTGATGGCAAACGCCAAAGGTTATGCAGTTTTAGCACCAAAAGCAGATCTAGTCCCATTTAACTTTGAACGTCGAGATCTTCGCGCTGGCGATGTTGAAATCACTATTAGCCATGCTGGTATCTGTCACTCCGATATCCACCAAGGTCGAGAAGAGTGGGGTCAAGCCCTCTTTCCTATGGTTCCTGGGCACGAAATCGTGGGACGGGTGCAGAGCGTAGGCAGTGCAGTCACCACTTTCACTCCAGGGGAACTCGTTGGTGTGGGCGTGTTCATTGATTCGTGTCGCAACTGTGAAAACTGCAAAGCCGGGTTACAGCAATATTGCTTCGAAGGTATGACTGGTACCTACAACACCATGGAACGCGATGGTAAGAGCGTCGCTTATGGTGGGTATTCCAATCTCATCGTTGTCGATCAAAACTATGTGGTTCGCGTTCCGGAGAATCTGGATATCGCTGGAGTAGCGCCTTTGATGTGTGCAGGAATTACCTTGTACTCACCGCTACGCCATTGGCAAGCTGGGCCTGGCAAGCGCGTTGGAATCATCGGACTTGGCGGATTAGGCCATATGGGGTTGAAATTTGCTCATGCAATGGGCGCGCACGTAACTGTTTTTTCACACTCCGAGAAGAAGAAGGCAGATGCTCAATCAATGGGAGCAGACGAATTTATCGCCAATCCCTCTGAGGAGTATTTCAAGAAGTACGGAAATACCTTTGACTTGATTCTTAACACCGTCTCAGTCGATCTCAATCTGGAGAACTACCTTTCATTACTCCGACTCGACGGAACTCTTGTACTTATTGGTCTCCCAGGAAAGCCGTATCAGGTACCTGCCGGAGTACTTCTAGGTAAGCGTCGCAGACTCGCTGGATCCATGATTGGTGGCATCCCTGAACTCCAAGAGATGCTCAATTTCTGCGGCGAGAAGCAAATTGTGAGCGATGTTGAGGTTATCGATCCTGACTACATCAACAAAGCGTGGGAGCGAACGGTTGCTAGCGATGTCAAATATCGCTTCGTGATCGACGCCGCGAAGTTCTAAACCAGCAAGGCCACAACAGTTGCCAGTATCGGTGTAACGAAAATCGCAGGGAGCATATCCCCGATGGCTATATTTTTGATCGCGAGCAAACGTAATCCGATACCGATCAATAACAATCCACCAACACCGGTGATGGCGTCAATCTGGTAATCAGCGAGGATTCTGCCCATCAGCGCTCCAATCGCTGACCATGCACCTTGATAAATCAGAACGCTAATCGCTGAAGCGGCTACACCCCATCCAAGCGCTGCCGCAAATGCAATGGCTGCAAAACCATCCATAATGCTTTTAAGAATGAGTAGTTCATTTCCATTTCCGAGCCCATCGCTGATGCTTCCCAAAATTGCCATCGGCCCGATGACGAAAATCAAAGACGCTGAAACGAAGCCCGTGATGAAATTGGAATCCCCCTGTCGAGCAAATTTCGCCCGCAACTTATCGCCAGCACGTTCAAGGCGATCTTCAATAGTGAGCAGAGAGCCAAGCACTCCACCTATTAAGAGTCCACCGAGAGTGATGAGAATCGGCTTCCCGCCACCCACAGCTTCGACATAGCTGCTATTCCATAACGCAGCGCACGCGCTCGCTCCACTGATAAAGGTAACTAGTCCTAAGGCGTCGGTAATCAATGTGCGCGTGCGATTTGGGATTTTCGCTCCAACAGCCACGCCAATCGCACTTCCAGCAAGAATTGTTAAAACATTAACGAGCGTACCAATCATGAAAACTTCCAAAAGGAGAGCGCTCCAACTATTAAACAGTAAATTGCAAATGGATAGAGCGTGTGCGTTCTAAACCAACGAACCAGAAATGCAATCGAAATATATGTGCAGATTGCTGAAATTAATGAACCTATGATGACTGGTCCGAGAATGTGTGCAATCTCAGGGTTAAACAATTTAGGTAGCTTAAGAATGCCGGCTCCGAATATCACTGGAGCGGCAATCAAAAAAGCGAAATCCGAGGCAGCCGCATGCGAAAGACCTCGCGCAAGACCGGCCGACATCGTCACGCCAAATCGACTGATACCTGGAAAGAGCGCAGCCGATTGGGCGATGCCCACCAGAAGCGCTTGTGCGTTGCTCAATTCTTCGGAGTCAGTCAGCTCTTTTTTGATTCGATATTTCTTGAAAAGCTCAATGCCCGCAAGCAAGATTCCGTTGATAAAGAGGAAGCCGCCCACTGCAAATGGATCACTGAACAACTCTCCTACTTGATCTTGGAAAAGTACGCCAAGAACTCCCACTGGTATCGTTGCGAGAAGAATCTTCCATATTAGACGTTCGTTACTCTGCAAGTTCTTTCGGGTAATCATTTTTGGCACGCTTGAGAAGAACGCTCGTATCAGTAAAATCCAGCGCTCCCTGAAAAACCAGATCAACACCAACGAACTCGCTACATGGAGCGCAATGATGAGTAAGAGGTAAGGCGATTCACCTGAACTTTCAGCGTTAAGAAATTTCTCCCAACTCCCACCAATCCACGCCGGGAATAGAACCGAATGCCCGAGGCTCGAAACCGGGAATAGTTCAGAGAAACCTTGCAGGATTCCGGTAATGATCGCTTGCACATACGAGAGTTCTAAGTCGAGAGATTTCACTATTACAGAGTACGCGACTACGCTCGGATAAATGCGGAGGTTCTTCTCTCACACCATTCCACACACACCTTGGCGAGCGGCGCATCAATGGCAACTTGCGCCTTCGCGCCTTCTTATTCTCACTATCGGTTTGATCATTTTTGGTTTCGGGGATGGACTACTTATCGTCAGTCATCTTGGCAATGCGCCATGGAGCGTCTTGGCCCAAGGTCTCTCTCTCAGAACCGGCATATCAATTGGTTGGGCAACTTTTTCGGTGTCCTCAGCGGTGCTTCTGTTATGGATTCCGTTCCGACAAAAACCAGGCGCCGGGACCATTGCAAATATTCTCGTTATCGCGTTAGCAATCGATTTAACTGTGGCCTGGATTGATACCCCTGAGAACTTAGCCCTCCGTGCTCTACTGATGGTTACCGGCGTTGTTTTGGTTGGAGCTGGCTCAGCCATTTATCTAACCTGCGGACTGGGGCCGGGGCCTCGTGATGGCTTGATGACCGCTCTCCACTACGCCTCAAATATCTCCGTCGCGAGGGTCCGAGCCGCCATTGAAGGGGTGGTCCTGGCCCTTGGTTGGCTTCTAGGAGGGCGCGTTGGGGTGGGAACCCTAGTCTTCGCCCTCGGCATCGGAGGCAGTGTGGCGCTCTGGCTGACTGTCGTGGGACACCTAACGAGAAATACCGCCCAGTAACTGAAAATTACCTGAGGGTTTGGGTACTTTTAAGGCCTTCCCCCGGTATCACGAGCCGTCATTTCGTGGCGGGGTCGTAAACACCCCCGAAACCAAAATAGTTGAGAGGGATACATGCTCGAGTCGTTGTTTAAAATCCAAGAGCGAGGTTCCACGATCGGCCGTGAAATTCGCGGCGGTTTGGTCACCTTTTTCACGATGGCATACATCGTGGCGCTCAACCCCTTGATCATCGGATTATCGAAAGATGCTGATGGCAAGTTCATCGGTGGCGACGCACCTAATCTTGCAAAAATCGCCGCTGCCACTGCACTGGTCGCTGGAATTCTGACCATTCTCATGGGAGTTGTCGCCAACTTTCCGCTAGCGCTCGCTACAGGACTTGGTCTCAACACCTTCGTTGCGGTTGGTATCGCTACGAAAATGAGTTGGCAAGAGGCGATGGGCCTTGTAGTGCTCGAAGGCATCATCATCTTGGTTCTGGTTCTAACGGGCTTCCGCGTCGCGGTATTCCGCGCCGTACCAACCCAACTCAAAATCGCAATCTCAGTCGGTATCGGTCTCTTTATTGCATTGATCGGACTTGTTGATGCTGGCTTCGTTCGTCGTACCGGTAGCGGTCCAGTACCAGTGCAGCTTGGCGATGGCGGCAGCCTCGTAGGTTGGCCGATTGTTGTCTTCGCATTTGGTCTTTTACTCACCGTTCTTCTCATGGTGAAGAAAGTGAAAGCCGCAATTCTGATCAGCATTATCGCTTCAACAGTTCTCGCGGTCATTATTGAGACAGCATTCAAGATTGGCCCGAATTTCATCGCACCAGACAAGGTCAACCCAAAGGGTTGGGGTTTGAACGTGCCTGCAATTCCAGAGAAGGTTGTAGCAACACCAGACTTCAGCATCATTGGAAGTTTTGATCTCTTCGGCGCATTTAGTCGTATCTCGGTAATTGCCGCGATTCTGATTGTGTTCACCCTCTTGCTCGCGGACTTCTTCGACACGATGGGAACAATGACCGCTATCGGACAAGAAGCTGGACTCAATGACAAAGAAGGCACTCCTCCTAACGCCAATAAGATCTTGATCGTCGATTCGATTGCAGCGGCAGCTGGTGGAGCAGCGTCTATCTCCTCCAACACCTCTTACATCGAATCTGCTTCTGGCGTTGGTGAAGGCGCACGTACTGGCTTGGCATCTGTAGTCACTGGAATTTGCTTCTTGTTAACAACATTCCTGGCGCCACTAGTTGCAATCATTCCTTACGAGGCGGCAACGCCAGCGCTTGTCATTGTTGGATTCCTCATGATGACGGGAATCAAGGATATCGACTGGAGTGATCTTGGGATTGCGATTCCAGGATTCTTAACGATTATCTTGATGCCATTCACCTACAACATCACTGTAGGTATTGGCGCAGGTTTCGTTACCCACGTGGTCATTCGACTATTCCAAGGACAGAGCAAGAAGGTACATCCATTGCTATGGATCGTTTCTGCTCTCTTCATGGTCTACTTCTTGAGCTCACCAATCAACACCTGGATTGGCTAAATACCCTCAAGAAAATTAACCAAAACTGGCGGTCAGGTTCTTAGTCGGAATCTGATCGCCAGTTTTTATTTCAAACGCCAATTGATGGGATCTCTCCCTTGGAGTGAAAGAATTTCATTAACTTTACTGAAAGGGCGCGAACCGAAGAATCCGCGATATGCCGAGAGCGGAGATGGATGCGCGGAGGCAAGGATGTGCGTAAATCCAATGCGTTGAGCGGCGCGCTCGGCCTCTTTGCCCCACGCGATGATGGGTATCTCCTGGCTCACCAGTGAGCGCAAGATGGAATCGGTAACTATCTCCCACCCTTTTCCTTTATGAGAGAGTGGCGCACCCGGAGCAACCGTAAGAATTCTATTAAGAAGCAATACGCCATTAACCACCCAATCCCCTAAATGACCATTACTCGGGGCTGGAAATCCAAGATCACTTTGATATTCCGCAAAAATATTCCGTAGTGATGCTGGCATTTTGTTTGCAGGTACCGAGGATGAAATTGAGAACGCTAATCCTTCGGCCATATCTTTTGTTGGGTAGGGATCTTGGCCGATAATGATTGCGCGGACGCGATCACGCGGAACAGATAACGAGCGAAAAATGAGATCGCTTGGCGGGAAATACCCAGCGTCAGACGAGCTATCTAATTCGTCGAGAAGATCGGTGATTAATTGATGATGCGGATCAAGAATTTCATTCCAACTACTATCGAAGGTGCCGATTGATCTCACTTATCTGCCCGCAGTGCCCGTTATGCCCGAGCAAACCAGCGTTGCCCGTCAAATGCCAATGAGATAGGGATGTTAAAGGTCGCAGAGAGAGCGTCAGGAGTCAGAGTGGACATAATTGGTCCTGCAGCAACAACGTGACCTTCTCGGATGAGCATCACATGTGTGGTTCCGTAAGGAATCTCCTCTACGTGGTGTGTCACCAAGATGCTTGTCGGAGAATCCGGATCCAGCGCAAGGGCCGAGAGCCTTCGCACGAGATCTTCGCGCGCACCAAGATCTAATCCTGCGGCTGGCTCATCAAGGATGAGCAACTCCGGGTCTGGCATCAATGCGCGGGCAATTTGAACTCGCTTTCGCTCACCTTCGCTCATGGTGTAGAAGAGTTGATCGCGCCGGTCACCCACACCAAATTGATCGAGGAGCGCGAGCGCTCGTGACTCATCCCATAAATCGTAGAGTTCTCGCCATCGACCAGTCACTGCATATGCGGCGGTCATTACAACATCGACTGCCCGCTCCTCCGGTGGAATCCGATCAGAAAGCGCGGCGCTTGCGAGGCCAATGCGAGGGCGCAATTCGAAAATATCCACTTTTCCCAATTGCTCATCGAGAATCTCGGCGCTACCAGTGGTGGGGTGCATGAGAGTTGCGGCTATTTGAATAAGCGTGGTTTTCCCAGCGCCATTAGGCCCAAGAATTACCCAGCGCTCGCCCGCCTCCACCTGCCAATTAATCGAATGGAGAATCTCCTTCTGCCCCCTACGAAGGGTCACTTGGGAGAGTTTGAGCACGGACACAGATGGAGAACTTACCGCAAGAGCTCACAGCCAAACCTCACCCACGGCCACCGTGCCGCGAGATAATCTTCTCCTATGAGTACGGTGGTGATTCTTAGTGGAATGGATCGCCCAGGCATCACCCAAGCTCTCTTCGAGCAGATAGCAGCGCTCGAAATAAGCCATGCCATCTCTGACATGGAACAGGTTGTAATCCATGGCCATCTCATTCTGACTCTAGCGCTGGAGATAGCCCCCGAAAATCGCGAATCAGTTCTGACTTCCTTGGCGGAGTATTCGGCCTCCCGCGGGTTAGAACTTCGCGCTCAAGAAGGAGATCATCAGCAAATCGAGAGAAGTGCTTCTGATTCAACGGTTCACATAACTGTTATGGGTCGCGAGTTAAGCGCCAGACCACTTGGCCAGGTTGCCGCGATAGTGAGCGCCGCAGGCGGGAATATTGAGCGAATTTTTCGAATCGCTCATTACCCAGTTACTGCAATCGAATTGCTTGTCTCAAATGTTGCAGTCGATGCCATCAAAACTTCTCTTGCAGAAGTAGCCAACTCCACTGAAGTCGATATTGGAGTACAAGCAGGAGGTCTGCAACGTCGGGCCAAAAAACTAGTGGTTTTGGATGTTGATTCGACTCTAATCCAGCAAGAGGTAATCGAGCTGCTCGCTAATCATGCTGGAGTCGGTGAAAGAGTTAAAGAGATTACAGATCGTGCAATGAATGGTGAGATTGATTTCAGGCAGGCTTTGCAGGAACGAGTTGGATTGCTCGCCGGCTTACCTATATCAATTATCGATCAGGTGCGAAGTGAAATCACATTGACACCGGGTGCGCGAACGTTGATTCGAACTCTAAAGAAATTACACCATAAAGTGGGTATCGTTTCAGGAGGCTTCGCTGAAGTTATTACTCCGATAGCTCAAGAGCTAGGCATCGATTTTATCGCTGCTAATCACCTTGAAATTTCCGATGGGAAGCTAACTGGAAAGACTAAGGGTCAAATTGTCGATCGTGCCGGTAAAGCGGAAGCACTTCGACAGTTTGCGCAGCTAGCAGATGTAGATCTGGCAGATACCGTCGCAATAGGTGATGGTGCAAACGATCTCGACATGATTGCTCTTGCTGGTTTAGGAATAGCATTCAATGCTAAGCCGGTTGTCCGAGCCAGCGCAGATACATCGGTAAATACGCCGTATTTAGATTCCGTGCTGTACCTGTTAGGTATTCCCCGCAACGAGATTTAGAGGCGACAGGCGTGAATGTCAGTGACGAGAATTCCTCGAGCGCCAACTGCCCACAGCTCGTCCATGACCTTCTGTGCGCTCTTTCGTGGCACCATTGCTCGCACCGCAGACCATCCATCCACGCGTAACGGCGAAATGGTAGGAGATTCAAAGCCTGGCGTTATCGAACACGCTTTGTCGATCAGATCGCTCTTAATGTCGTAATCCATCAAAACATATTGACGAGCAATAATCACACCAGTAAGGCGTCTAATGAGGTTCGCCGCCTCTTCAGAGGGATCTTTCGAACCGATCAAAACAGCTTCACTCTCGAGAATTGGTTCGCCGATGATTGCAAGCCCTGCCTGCTTAAGAGTGGTACCTGTTGACACCACATCAGCTATTGCATCAGCTACTCCCAACTTGATGGAACTTTCAACTGCTCCATCGAGTGAAACTATGTGAGCGGAAAGACCTAATCGGGTAAGTGCTTGGGAGAGGATTCCCGGGTAAGAGGTAGCGATTCGTTTTCCTTGCAGGTAACTTTCTGACGCACCATTTGCAATCGCAGCTGGGCATGCAAACCTAAAAGTTGATTTTCCATAACCAAGCTTCAAGAGAGTCTTTGCGCTCACTCCAGAGTCAATCAATAAATCTTCTCCGGTGATTCCCAAATCAAGTTCTCCTGATGAAACATAGATCGCTATATCGCGCGGCCGGAGATAATAAAATTCAATCTCATTCTCCGCATCGATTGTGATTAAATCGCGTGAATCAGAACGCTGGCGATAACCAGCATCGCTAAGGATCTTGATTGAATCCTCAGCTAGAGAACCCTTGTTGGGCAGAGCAATCTTTAGCAAAAGTTTCTCCTAGAGTTTCTCGTAAACATCTTCGATTTCTATCCCGCGAGCGAGCATAAGTACTTGCAGGTGGTAGAGCAATTGACTGATTTCATTGGCGAGGTTCTCATCGCTTTCATACTCAGCTGCCATCCATACTTCTGCTGCCTCTTCAACAATCTTCTTGCCGATGCCGTGGACACCGCTATCGAGTAACTTCCCCGTGCTTGAGGTGTCATGTGGAGCTACCGCGTAATCACGTTCTGAAATCTCATCCCATAGATCATCAAAGCTCTTCATGGATAAAGAGTATCTGAGATGGTAGCCAAGATGCCGTTACTTTTTCTTGCAAAACTAAGGTGTTGCAAGAGTCCGCAGTAACGTCACCATCTGCGCTGGATCCTCAGATTTGTAGACCGCCGAGCCTGCGACAAATGTGTCTGCGCCAGCTTCCGCAGCGCGCTCGATTGTTGCAGCCGATATGCCGCCGTCGACTTGCAACCAGATTCCACGCTCATTCTTGCCAAGTGCTGAACGGACTGTCCGGACCTTCTCGAGCATCTCTTCCATGAAACTCTGACCACCAAAACC
>CAZZFG010000014.1:0-12478 GCA_964653345.1 uncultured Bifidobacterium sp.
GCTGGCAATTCGATTGATACGAAACCGCTTCTTACCGACGTGATTGCGTTAGATGAAGTGGTAAGCAAAGGTTTTGATCGTTTGCTCAACGATAAAAATGCCTTCAAGATCGTGGTTGACACCACGCGCTAGCAGCGACTAGTTCTGTGGGAATCCTAAGTTGATTCCGCCATGACTTGGATCAAGCCATCGGCTAGTTACAACTTTGCCGCGCGTGAAGAAGTGGACTCCTTCTGTGCCGTGCGCATGAGAATCACCAAAAAGCGAGTGCTTCCATCCACCAAATGAGTAATAAGCAACCGGAACTGGGATTGGCACATTGATACCAACCATGCCAACCAGTACTTCGTTTTGGAACTTGCGAGCCGCGCCGCCATCGTTGGTGAAGATGGCAGTGCCATTTCCGTACTGGTGTGCGTTGATCAAGGCGAGTCCCTCTTCGTAGCTTTTGACGCGAATTACGCTGAGCACTGGCCCGAAAATCTCGTCCTTATAAATAGTCATCGATGGCGTGACGTGATCAAATAGCGTTGGACCTAGCCAGAATCCGGCACTCGCACCGTCAATCGCGATATTTCTACCATCTTCTACAAGAGTGGCGCCCTCTGTGATTCCTGTTTCCACGTACGAGGCAACTTTGTCGCGATGAACTTTGGTGACAAGAGGTCCCATATCCGTTCCCTTGGTGCCATCACCAGTCTTTAACTTCTTCATACGCTCTTGAATCTTTTTCACTAACTCATCACCAATCGGATCTACTGCTACGACTGCTGAAATGGCCATACAGCGTTCACCAGCAGAGCCGAAGCCAGCATTAATCGCTGAATCTGCGGTCAACTCTAAGTCTGCGTCAGGGAGCACGAGCATGTGGTTCTTCGCTCCACCAAGAGCTTGAACACGCTTGCCATTCTTTGTGCCATTTTCATACACGTATTTAGCGATTGCAGTAGAACCGACGAACGAGACTGATGCGATATCGGGATGTTCCAATAATCTATCGACCGCAACCTTGTCACCATGGATAACGTTAAATACGCCATCAGGCAGACCTGCTTCTTTCCAAAGCTTTGCGATGAAATTGGTTGCAGAGGGATCCTTCTCACTTGGCTTGATTACAACGGTATTTCCAGCAGCAATAGCAATTGGGAAGAACCACATCGGCACCATAGCTGGGAAATTAAATGGCGAAATAATTGCGCAGACGCCCAATGGTTGGCGAATCGAATAAACATCGACGCCTTGTGATACTCCTTCGGAATATCCGCCCTTCAATAGGTGCGGAATGCCGCAAGCAAATTCAACAACCTCTAGCCCACGAGTAACTTCACCTAAAGCATCTGATAGCACTTTTCCATGTTCAGAGGTGATGATTGCAGCAAGTTCTTCTTTTCTAGCATTGAGCAGATGTCGAAATGCAAAGAGAATTTGTACGCGCTTGGTAAGAGAAGTTTGGCTCCACGAGGTAAAAGCGGTTTTAGAATTTGCAATGGCCGAATCAATTGTTTCAATATCGGCAAAGTCAACGCTCTTGGTGACTGTTCCAAGGGCAGGGTTAAACACCTCTCCTTGGCGACCGCTCTTGCTACCGACCTCTACTCCATTGATCCAATGCTTAATTAGCTCCACAGCGCCTCTTCCCTTATATCTAATCTCTGCCACTAGGATTCAGGTAGATAAGTATTCCAGTTTTCTAGAAGTTCAGTAACGCGAAAAATCGCGGAAATCACCGGACCAGGGGAGCGCGTTTGCAGACCAGACGATGGCTAGCGCCTTATCTTCTGTTAAGTCTGACCTGGGGCTTGTCATTTATGTTTATCGAAATCGCCCTGCCCGTCTTTAGCCCTTTTGGAATCGCTTTTATTAGAAATCTCCTTGGTGCAGCTGTGCTTTGGAGCTACCTTTTCTACAAGAAGATCTCGATACCGAGAGACCGTTCCGTTTTTGGTTGGATCTTTTTGATTGGGCTCTGCTCGAATATCATCCCTGTAGTCATAGTGCCATTCGCACAAACAGAAGTTACTTCATCTCTTACCGGCATCATCAATGCGATGTCTCCAATATTTGCGGTGATTTTTACCTTGTTACTTTTCAAACACGAAGCCGTAAAACCAATGCAGATTTTCGGAATCTTATTGGCGTTCTTTGGGGTGGCAATTGTTTTTGGTATTTGGGATATCGAATCCGCGCCATGGTGGGCGTATCTCTTTCTACTTATTGCCGTAACTTCCTTTGGTTTAGTCGCTCCAATCATTGCTAAGTACATCGCTCCGAAGAATTATCCACCCGTAGCACTTGCCACTATTCAAGTGACCATGGCTGCTGTAGTGCTCTTACCCACCTTTATCTTTTATGGATTTAATTCGTATGACTTTTCATTTGCTCCCATCATTGCAATCACGATCATCGGAGTTTTTTCTACCGGATTCGCCTTTGCCTGGAACTACCGAATAATTGCACTTGTTGGGAGCTCTGTTGCGGCGACAGTCAACTTTGTCTCTCCAATTGTTGCTGTCATTGCCGGAGTGATTGTCTTGAAAGAGCCGATTACGTGGAATGAGCCATTAGGCGGAGCAATTGTCATTCTAGGAAATGCAATCACGCAACGATCTAGAGCCGTTAGATGAGGAAGAAAATAATCCGCTCATACTCCGTAAATTGGGTACCTTCATATTTAGCCTTGGGAATTACGTGGGGAGCCTCATTCTTATTTATCGAGCGCTCGTTGACTTTTCTCACTCCAGTGGGGGTAGCTTTTCTTCGCTGCGCACTAGGTGCGTTAGCCCTCTGGTTTGTTCTTATCTTTAAAAAGATTCGAATAATTAGAGATTCACTCCTACTCCTCCAGCTTTGGGTTGTAGGTATGTTGCTAAATGTGCTCCCTGGAGTGCTTTTTGCATTCGCGCAAGAGAGAGTCTCCTCGATCCTCGCCGGCATTATGAATGCTTTGACGCCAATCATGAGCGTAATCATGATTTTGCTTGTTTTTAGAAGCGAGCGTTTGAGTGTTGAGAGAATTGCAGGAATTATTCTCGGTTTTATCGGAGTTCTTGTTGTGCTTGTCGTTGGCAAATCGGTTGGTGAATTTTCACTCACTGCAACGATGGCTTTAGTGTTAGCAGTAACTTGCTATGGCGCCTCATATCCATTTTCTTCGAAATATATAATCCCACGGAAGCTACAACCTGAAGTACTTGCCACGACTCAAGTGACGCTGGCCGCCCTAACGCTCTTACCGTTCTTCCTCTACCACGGTATTCATTCATACATAGTCTCGCTTGATTCGCTTTTGTCGATTCTCGCGTTAGGAATTCTTGGTACTGGTATTGCCTACATTTGGAATTTTAAAAATGTGGAATTGGCAGGACCGTCGCTGGCAAGCACTGTCACGTACTTAACTCCATTGGTGGCTGTGGTTCTAGGGTTTTTCCTGCTCGGTGAGCCGCTGACCTGGAATGAACCTATTGGCGGTTTAATTGTGCTTGTAGGAAGCGCCATCGCACAGGGGCGAATCAAACTCCTCAGGAGGTAACTGTGGAAGCAGTTGGCAATGTATTTCTCGTACTTCACTTCGTAGGTCTTGCCGCACTTTTTGGCGGTTTTCTCGCGCAGATGACATCTGCAGCGAAGCACATCACCAATGGAATGCTCCACGGTGCATTGCTATCTCTGATTGCTGGAATTGTGATGGTCGGGGTTCGCTATCCCTTGCACGATCAGGACCCAGCTGCTTTCCCGCTTTACGATAATGGGAAAATCTCAGTGAAGTTTCTTATCGTTGCTGTGATTCTCATTATTGGTTATACGAGTAAGAAGAAGAGCAAAACTTCTAGCGAGGGTGATACTGCCGCATGGGCAACTGTTGGGCTGTTAACGTTAACGAATATCGTTATCGCCGTCTTTTGGTGACAGGTGCTGTAACCCCCAGGCATACATAGCAATCGCTCCAGCCGCAGAGGCATTGATCGAACGAGTAGAGCCGTATTGATTGATTGCTAGGACTACTTCGCATACAGCGACAGCTTCATCAGACATTCCTGAGCCTTCTTGGCCAAAGAAGAGCACACACTCTCGCGGAAGAGGTCGGTGCTCCAGCCGCTGGCTTACATCAATATTGTCGATGCCAATGATTGCAAGTCTTTTCTCTCTTGCCCATTCTGCAAAATCTGAGACTGTTGGATGATGTTGCACGCTCATGTATCGATCAGTCACCATCGCCCCGCGTCGATTCCAATCGCGCTTTCCGACAATGTGAATTCCTGCAACATTAAATGCATTCGCAGTTCGAATTAATGAACCGATATTCAAATCATGTTTCCAATTCTCGACTGCGATGTGAAGTGGATTACGTTTAGTATTTAGATCAGCGACAATCGCTTCAACAGTCCAATATCGATACTCATCAAGGACATTACGTTTATCGCCAAGTTCTAGCAGCTCTTGGTCGTATTGTTCGCCGACAGGCCATGGTTTTGGATGGGGTCCCACGCCAACAAAGGGATAGAATTCCCCTGCACCTGGCTCGTTTGTCATGTGCCCATCGCTTTCAGATAGTGCGCTCAATGTGTGCGCCTACATAAGAGAACATGAGGAGTCTAGTGGGGCCACTTCTTGCGTTGATTGCCAGCGCGACTTGGGGCGTCGCGGACTTTTTAGGTGGCCTGGCATCTCGCAGAACGCGAATCGTTCGGGTCCTTCCTATCTCTTACCTGTCTGGAGCGATTGCCGTCACATTCTTTTCCATCTTTCTCATTCCAGGCGAGCTCAATCAAGACTCATTTATATATGGATTCTTCGCAGCCTTCTTTGGCGTTCCCGCGATTGCGTTACTTTATGTGGCGCTCAGTCGCGGCCCGATGGGAATTGTCTCTCCCATCACAGCGCTCATGGCTGGTTTCGTCCCTGTCATAACGGGCTTGCTCCGTGGTGATCAAGTCACTGGAATTGGATTTATCGGCATGGGGCTGGCTGCACTTTCAGTGATTCTTGTTAGCCAAGAACAGAAAAGTGATGTGGCTGCACGAATTACTTTGAGTACGTTGTTGGTCTGCGTATCAAGTGGATTATTGATTGGTTCGTATCTCACAGTTTTGGGTCTTGCGCCAAGCAACCAAGGTATTTGGACTTCGACGATTGCTCGATGGTTTGGCTTCCTCTTTGTAACAGTCTTCTTTCTTATTCGACTTAAAGCAATCTCAAAAGATGATCAGCAACAACGATTCCCTTGGGCATTAGCGATTGTTGCAGGAATTTTTGATGCTTCCGCAAATGGTATCTATCAAATCGCAACACAAAAGGGGATGTTGGCCATCGTCGCGGTCCTGGCTTCGCTCTATCCAGCGGCAACAGCGCTGTTAGCGCGCTACGTACTGCATGAGAAGCTTAAGCTCATCCAAAATATTGGCGTAGTACTCGCCCTCGCGGCAGCAGCCTGTCTAACTATGGCTTGATCATGAGAAATCTTACAAAACGACTGCTTGGATTATTTCTCGTTCTATTGATTCTCGGATCAATCAATCAACCAAGTTTTGCTATTTCATCATTGAGCGAATTGAAGATTCCTGATGATCAACTTGCTGCTGTAACGACAAGATTCACCGCCCTTACAACTACCCTTAATCCATTGATTGAGCGAACTACATTCGCACAAGAGGAATTCCTACGGTTGCGAGCGGAATCAAAAGGAAATGATCCCGAATTCCTGGCAGCTCAGAACTTCTTCCGATCTCAAATCAAAGCCCTTTATAAATCTTTTTCCGCTGAATCCACGATTAAGCTACAGAGCGCTCAGATATTCCGAAAGATTCTAAAAAGCCCCCAAATGGTCACTGAATTTGTCGCGACCCGACCCACCGTCTATTTGCCACCTGAATGTCCGCCTGCAGTAGCGCTTGATGGTGAATCTATTTGGGAGACCGGAACCGTTGTGAAAGTCGAGGATGGCGACACTGTCGATGTAAAAACCTGTCGTGGAACGCTCAATGTTCGCCAGATTGGCATTCAAGCGCCCGAAACAGTGAAGAGCACTCACTTTGCTCAATGCGGTGGAGTAGAAGCTTCTAATCTCATGAAAGCTCTGTTGCCTATTGGCACCGAAGTTCAGCTGCGTTCGAACAATTTCGCTTCTGCCAATAACTATGAGGCTCTCGCTCGACCGTACCGATATATCTTCGCCAAAGATGCGCAAGGCAATTTCACAATCGATGTACAAGCCAAGCTGCTAGAGGCTGGCCTAGCTATGTGGTTTCCAAACGAGAATGAATATGTGCGAAATTTGCCATATCTTGAATTGCTCAATAGTGCGGCGGCAAAGGGAGTTGGATTATGGTCTGGAACTCTCTGCAAGAACGACCCCGATAAAACTCCTGTCACTGCAATTGAATTGTGGGTGGAGACTGATTCCGTACTTCCCAATGAGAATCCCTTCGGAGAATATGTTTTATTGCGAAACAAAACCGACCAAGACATCAATCTTTCGGGGTGGGGAATTAGAGACACTTCGCTAGATCTTTTCGACCCTAAATATGAATTACCATCTGGCACACTTCTTAAAGCACGAGGCATTTTGACAATTTATCTTGGCGCGCAACTCCAGAATTTTCCTATCGCGCAAGATGAGATTTCTCTTGGTTTGATGAAGGCTATTTTGCAGAACCCTTCGCCTCCTGGAGGGAAGTACACAGGAGATGGCATCTATTTGCAGACGCCACTTTTGGCCAACGGTGGTGGCAACATGCGAGCGTGGATGCATCGACCATGTGTTCCTACAGATTGTGCGAAACCTGAGTGGCTCAGTAAAAACTCAGATAACTCGCTACGTGCGATTCCTCTGCCACAAACGCTTTCGATAGCCATGAATCCTGGGAAGTACGGTCGAGTAGTTCCAGAGATGACTGGATTAACCGAAGAACAAGCCAAAGTTGCGCTTACACCGCTCCAACTAGGAGTTACGTTGGTCGATCGGAGCAACGGCGCGCAGGGAGAGAAGTTTGTGGTCGATCAAAACCCTAAATCGGGAGCTAATCTGCCACCAACTGGAAATGTCACTGTATATATAGATGTAAGGCGTTGATGTCGGACTGGCGACAATCCCGAGTTTTCGCCAAATCCTGTTTTATCCTTGTGTATATAGATACCGCTACTTCCCCGTTCTGGCGGTAATGAAAGTGAGAGTGCACGTGTCTTTGAAACGCGCATTATCGGTTCTACTCTCGCTCACTCTTTTAGTAACTATCAACCTCTCAGCTCATCTGACGAGTGCTGAAGCTAAGACGCGTAAGCCGACCATTGCTGAAATCAATGAAGCGAAGTCTAAGGAAGCAGAGAAGAAGGCCGCTGCTGAACGAGCTAAGCAAAAACTCGCAGCTGCATCCAGCGAATTACGCGTGCTCACCGCGAAAGCTGTAGCCGCTCGTAATCGATATCTGCAAGAGTTGAAGAAACTTGAAATTGCGACGAAGAAGGCTCAAGCTGCTCAGAAGAAAGAAGCGGCAGCCATCAAGAAATCTAACCTCGCTCAAACCGCCGTCATTGCCTCAAAGAATCACATCGGCAAAGTAGCAGCCAATGCATACATTATGGGTTCAGGTTTCACTGACTTTGATTCGATTCTGCACGCTGACGGGCCACAAGACTTAATGGATCGCCTCTCCACTCTTGATGCGGTTGGTGAGAACAACAGTTCGATCCTGTTGCGCCTAAAAGTGGCCGAGGAATCGGCTCGATTAGCAAAGATTGAAGCAGAACAGGCGCGGGCTGAGGCAGTAGCTGCGCGGAAAGAACAGGCTGATGCAACAGCGCGCGTAGCCGATGCCAAGAAAGAAGCAGATCAAGCTCGGGCAGCCCAAGAAGTCGAAGTTAAAAAATTGCAGAAGATGCAGAATCAATTGATTGCTGAGCTCTTGAGCGCACGAAAGAAGCGCGTCACACTTGAGCAGCAACGTCAATTAGCAATTCTCGAAGAGGCGTTGGCAGCTCGCGCTGAACAAACTGATGTGAAAGCCAAAATCTGGCCCGTCAATGGAATTGGTTTTAGTAACGGGCGTACGACAATCCGTTCAAATGAAGAAATTCGCGCCAAGGCCGTTGAGTATGCGCGAAAACAAGTACTCGCCCGGAAGCCGTATGTGTGGGGCAATGAAGGACCGAATAGCTTCGATTGCTCTGGGCTTGTTTATGCCTCGTATAAAGCTGCAGGATTGGGATATCCAGGGTGGGATCGGGTCAACTCACGAATTTATTACAGCTGGACAAAGCGCGTTCCGATTAGTGAGTTACAGCCAGGAGATCTGCTGTATTACTCATACAGAGCAGATATCAGCACCATCCACCACATCACAATTTACGCTGGAAACGGAATGATGTGGGAGGCGCATAACACCCGTAAGGGTTTGTTGTACAGCTCCATCTACTCAATCCCAGGTCTGATTCCATTCGGTGGTCGGGTCTAACTCCAGGTCTAGGCTATGGCCATGATTACCAAGGCTCGCCATGCAGTTCGGCAAACGCTGAGGTCACTTAACCCTGGAGACCAGGTACTTGTTGCAGTGTCTGGCGGAGCAGATTCACTACTACTTGCGTATTGCCTCAACCTCGAGGGAGCTAAGGAGTCACTTCGCATCTCTGCTGTTGTCATCGACCATCAACTTCAGGAGCACTCTGAAGAAGTCGCGCAACAAACTAAAAATCGATTACAAGCAATCGGCATTTCAGAGATTGAGGTAATAAAAGTTGATGTACTAAAAAAAGATGGTCTTGAAGCGGATGCGCGCAGCGCACGATATGCAGCGCTTACGGCAGCTGCTAAGAAAAATAACGCGGTGGCAATTTTTCTCGGACACAATCAAGATGATCTCGCTGAAAGCGTCTTACTCGGATTGACCCAAGGCGCTGGCACTAAGTCACTTGCTGGTATGGCAACTCACAGTGGTTTATACATCCGCCCGTTTCTCTCCCTTGCGCGCGAGGAAATCAACGCTGCTTGTGTTGAAGCAGGAATTGAATATTGGAGCGATCCCCATAACGATGACGAGCGATTTACGCGTGTAAAAATTCGCAAGCAAATTTTGCCGCTCATGGAATCGCAACTAGGCCCTGGCATCAAAGAGGCGCTGGCTCGTTCCGCGCGAATTTTCAGAGAAGATTCTGATGCGCTCGAAATTCTCACAGACGAGATTTTTGCCACTATCGCTAATCCGGGATCAATTGAGGTGGAGCTGCTCGAGCGCCTGCCAGCAGCGCTCCGAAAGCGGGTCATTCGGCGCGCACTTGCTCGCTTTGGCGCTACCCGAATCTCGTCGGAACAGCTGGATTGGGTGGATGCGCTCATCAGCCAGTGGCATGGGCAGGGGGCGGTGGCTCTGCCAGCCGGTGTTACAGCCCGCCGAGAGTCGGGCAGACTAGCGCTCTCACAGGAGTAGCAGCAGAACGGGAGTGGCGCCATAGTGGATCTAGAGCGAGTCAAAGACGACATCACAGAGGTAGTTGCAACTCGAGAGCAAATTCATAATCGGATTGTTGAGATTGCTGCTGCAATATCTAAAGATTATGGCGACCGAGACTTGCTATTAGTAGGTGTGCTCAAAGGTGCGGTAATGGCCATGGCAGATTTAGCGCGCGCAATGCAGCGCCATGTTGAGATGGATTGGATGGCTGTCTCTTCATATGGATCAGGAACGAAATCCAGCGGCGTCGTTCGAATTTTGAAGGATTTAGATAGAGACATCACAGGTCGTGAAGTGCTTATCGTCGAAGATATCGTTGACTCCGGCTTGACACTTTCCTGGCTTCAAACAAACTTGCTATCCCGTGGCGCTAAATCAGTGGAGATTTTTACTGTCTTCAGAAAACCTGAAGCTGCCAAGGTTCATGTTGATGTTAAATACGTGGGCTTCGATATCCCACCTGCATTCGTAGTTGGCTATGGTTTGGATTTTTCCGAGAAGTATCGAAACCTTGACTGCGTTGCAGTCCTCGCGCCGAAGATGTATTCATAGCTGATTATGAAGAAGCGTTTTGCAGTTGCGTTTAAGAATCCAATTACCTGGATTCTGCTCGCGATGCTACTTTTCTTTGGTTATTCCCAAATCTCAAATATCGGGAAGTCGTTTAAAGAGGTAGAGACACAAACCATCATCGGTGCCATAACAGCCAAACAAGTTGATTCAGCTTTGCTCTTGGCGCAGGATCAACAAATTCGCGTGGTTCTGAAAAGCGGAGTAAAAATCTCAGACTCTTCAAAATTGCAAGCATCTTATTTGGCGAATCAAGAGATTGAATTAGTAAAGATACTGAGCGAAAATCCACCTCCAAATAAATGGGATGTTAAAGTCACCCGACAATCACTTCTGGTTTCACTCTTATTCACGCTGATTCCATTTGTACTAATTGCATTTCTTTTTTTCTTTTTGATTTCGCGAGCACAGGGCGGTGGCAGAGCTTTTCAATTTGGTCGATCACGAGCAAAGTTGAACGAGAAAGATAAGCCGCAAACCAAATTCTCGGATGTAGCAGGAGCTGACGAAGCAATTGAGGAGCTCCGCGAAATAAAGGATTTTCTCGTGGATCCATCGAAGTATCAGAAATTAGGTGCGAAAATCCCGAAAGGCGTCCTCCTTTATGGCCCGCCGGGAACAGGAAAGACCTTACTTGCACGCGCAGTAGCAGGCGAGGCTAATGTTCCATTCTTCTCTATTTCCGGCTCTGACTTCGTCGAGATGTTCGTTGGCGTTGGAGCAGCACGAGTGCGCGATATGTTCACACAAGCAAAAGCAAGTGCACCCGCTATCGTCTTTGTCGATGAGATTGATGCAGTAGGTCGCCATCGCGGAGCTGGCATGGGTGGTGGCCACGATGAGCGTGAGCAGACGCTTAACCAACTCCTTGTCGAGATGGATGGTTTTGAAGCAAATGGTTCGGTAATCATGATTGCTGCGACCAATCGCCCAGACATTCTCGATCCTGCGCTGCTACGCCCTGGTCGTTTCGACCGACAGATTCCAGTAGATCGACCGGACTTAAAAGGTCGTGAAGCTATTTTGAAAATCCATTCTCAGAACAAACCTTTAGCGGATGACGTTGATTTGTTAAACCTTGCTCGACGTACACCAGGTTTCACTGGAGCGGATCTTGCAAATGTGGTTAATGAGGCTGCGCTGCTTACCGCGCGCAAGAATCTCGACACGATTACAAATGAGGCGCTGGGAGAATCAATAGATCGAGTGATGGCTGGTCCGCAAAAAGTTAGTCGATTGATGAACGAGAAAGAACGATTAATCACTGCGTATCACGAAGGGGGACATGCGCTCGTTGCGCATGCGCTACCTAACACCGATCCTGTACAGAAAATAACGATCATGCCAAGAGGACGAGCGCTTGGATACACGATGGTGCTCCCCGATGAAGATAAGTACTCGAAGTCACGAAATCAGATGCTCGATGAGTTGGCGTATACATTAGGTGGACGAGCGGCAGAAGAATTGATTTTTCATGATCCGACTACTGGCGCTGCAAATGACATCGAAAAAGCTACAGCGCTATCGCGGGCAATGGTGATGGAATATGGTTTAAGTGAGCGGATTGGTGCGATAAAACTTGGTTCGGTAACTAGCGAGCCTTTTGTTGGTATGAGTTACGGCCATCAACGCGACTATTCAGAGGAAATAGCAGGAATAGTCGATGAAGAAGTTCGCGAATTGATTGATAACGCCCATCAAGAGGCATATGAAATTCTCGTAGCGAATCGAGAGACGCTCGACAATCTAGTTTTGGAATTAATGGAGCGCGAGACGCTTGAAAAAGATGAGGTCGCGCGAATTTTTGCAAATGTGCAAGAGTGGCCAGCGCGCAAACCGTGGACTGGCTCAAAAGATCGAAAACCCTCGAAACAGCCGCCAGTAGTCTTTGAGAAATCTGAGCATCCAGAACATGGATGAGATAACCCCGATCTCTTTCACCTCTCCATTCGAGGGTAAGGCAAATGCACCTTTCGATCAGGAGCGTGCTGAGCGAGCAGTTCGGGAATTACTCCTTGCGCTGGGCGAAGATCCCGAGCGAGATGGCTTGAAAGATACGCCAGCGCGAGTTGCTCGAGCGTTCCGGGAGAACTTCGCCGGGTTGTGGATGTCTCCAGAAGAGGTGCTCACGACAACTTTTGATGCTGGACATCGAGAGTTGATCATCGTCCGAGATATCGAGATCTACTCGCATTGCGAACATCACCTCACTCCCTTTCATGGACTAGCACATATTGGCTATATCCCTGGCGAATCGGGGCGAATTACTGGACTCTCAAAGTTAGCAAGAGTTGTTGATCTATTTGCACGTAGGCCACAGGTGCAAGAACGACTCACCACCCAAATTGCTGATGCTCTAGTTGAAATTTTGGAAGTTGCTGGCGCGATCGTCATTATTGATGCTGAGCACTTATGCATGTCAATGCGTGGCGCAAAGAAACCAAAAGCGCGAACAACGACAAGTGCAG
>CAZZFG010000015.1:0-10481 GCA_964653345.1 uncultured Bifidobacterium sp.
GTTGAGCGCATTGATCGAGCGAACCACTGCTGCAGGTCGTAATCGGACATCGGCATCGATAAAGACCAGATACTTAGAGTTGGTTGCAGCGTTTGCTAATTGCCAGCAGGCAAAATTTTTGCCCGTCCACCCCTCCGGAAGCTCCTGCCCGTACAGGAGTGTGAGATTGGGATGTTCGGCAGCAATTCTCTTGACGATCGAGTTGGTCTCATCTGTCGAGGAATCATCGAGTACGATCACGGAGAAATTGGCGAGGTGTTGTTGAGCCAACACCGTTTCCAAACATTCCCCAATATTTCTGCCTTCATTGCGGGCAGGAATGAGAATAGAAACTTTCTCGAGTACACGTTCTTTATTGCCAGGTCGACGCAAGAGTAAGCCATTTACTATCGAGTGGAGCGCGAGTACAAAACCGAGTACAAAAAGAATCGTGGTCACTGCCGATTTATCCAGCGCTTGAGTAAATACGGGAAGAGAAAGAGTGAGAAACAGAATCCACCAACAAGCGCTACCCCTGGGCGAGAGAAGAGGAAGAGATTTCCCACTACGCAGGAGAACCACGTCCACATAAGTAGCGCATCTCCAGCATTGGTGTTCACCCCGTTCTTGCGTCGCTCTCGTGGCAGAAAGAGTTGTAGTAGCGCCATGAGTAATATTCCAGAGAGGAGCCAACCGAAAGTGTTGGAAAGTGGAATTTCAGGTTGGAAGGGAACATGTGGCGTGGTGTCACTCCAGGCCCACCGCCCTGCGCTAACCATTTGGGGATCAAGGAATAGATCCCATGACATGAGTGCGAAACCTCCGACGACGATGGTCCATCGAGGCGAGAGTTCGCGCGCAGCAATGAGCAGTGGATGGGTGAGCATCATCCATGCAAAGGGAACGACCAAGGGAACATTAAAAAGAAATGCTCCCAGAGATGCATCGTATGAGTAATTACCAAATGGCCATCCAGTGGTGACACCAATTTGTTCAATCAATAATCCGAATGTGAAAGTAATGAGAAAATATCGGGTGACATAGACGCTGCCATGGGAGAGGTACGCATTGACCAAGGTCGCACAAGCGGCTGCATACACGGTGCCAATGGTGATGAGTCTGAGCGCCTCGCCATCTAAGAGCGGGTAGGAGATTTGAAAAACAATCGCCACAGCCAGAGAGCCCCAGAGCAACAGATTGTCGAAGCGGCTTGGGCCGCGTCGCTCACGCCTACGAGGGGTGTAATTTCTGATGGACACAGAGTTAGTCTGCCGTATTGGCGAGAGCGATTCCATTAAGCGACCCCGAGGCAGACTCCACTGCAAATCTGGCGAATAACTCTTCGCTATACCAGCCGACTTCCTTAGTCGCCGCAATCGCACGGTTATGTTCATCGGATTTATATGCGAAGTCTCGAAGAGATTTTCCATCGCTCCAGAGCGAGAAAGTTCCCTGCAATCCGATTGGAGCCTCACCGATTCCGATGGCGGTAATCAAACCAGGCGCGCGCTCTAGCGCATCGATGACAGGAGGAACTGCCCGCCAGAAGATGATGTTCTTCGACCACTTTATGCGTGCTCTAGTGATTGCTGCGATAGCAAGCGGGCTCGCTGTTGCTAGTGGCGCTTGCACTTCACTCTTCACAAATGGTTCTTGCTTTGCCCAAAGTCCATGAGACGAGAGCGTACGTAAATCCAACTCTGCAATTTCTTTGGCTCTACTGTTCCAGCGTTGAATTAATCGCGAACTCTTTATCTGTGTGACAGCTTGTTCATCACCGACGATCAACAACCCCCACTGCCACAGATCAGCATCGCGCGGCGTGAAACTTTGCCCCTTGCCAGTCCCCAAGAGTTTGTAAAAAGTCAATCCGTGAACGGTGCGGAGATAGATTCGATCCAAGGCCATGCGAAGGATTGCGAAAGGAATTGCACTAGTGTGGATTCGCCAGATGAAGAGCGTGATTTTCATACGCGCACATGTCGTTTGATTTCGGCGACTACATCGCCGGAGCTATCCCACATCGGAGCGTGACCGGTATCCTTGAGAATAACCCATCGTGTATGCGGCGGTACGAGCGAGCGTTCTTGACAAGTCCTTGCAGGAAGCGCACGATCTCGATCGCCAAAAATTACCGTGACTGGAACTTTTTCAGAGATAGGCGTATCAAATCTCCTATCAAGAAATGCATCCCACGCAGGGTAGTAACCATCAGACCGAGCCATCGCCATCGTTGCATCGAGCATGGTCTGATAACTAATCTCTTGCCAGCGAGGGGAGACTCGTGAAAATCCAAGGCGCTGCGCGGGAGAGAGTCGTAGCGCTACATGAGCGAATTTCGACGTTCGATTAGCAATGCGTTTTGCAGCATCGGTGCCTGGAACGCGAAAGAAGAATGGGTGTAACCACAGTCCTGCCGGAGCAAGCGCGCAGACTGTCTGGACGTTCTCTGGAAAGTGTCCAGCTAATTCCAGGGCAATCCAACCACCGAGAGAATTTCCAACAACGTGAGCGCGTTCAAGACCTTCGCGAACCATCTCCTCGCGAAGATGAGTGGCAAGTGATTGCGGATCCATTGCCACGCGTGGATCCAATGGATTACCACCATGTCCAGGAAGCAGACAGGTGATGACTTCAGCGAATTCTTGGAGCGCGGGAATTATTGGTTTCCAAACGGTATCTGCAGAACCCATTCCGTGAATAAGAAGGATGGGCGAGCGCGAACCACTTCCCGCACCCGGGACGGGTGCGTTAGCGCTAACAGGAGCGAATCGCTGAAACTTCACGGTCACCTGGAGATTCTCTCGCAACCTCTTACTGCTCTGCCACCTCGATTACTGTCCCGCAGGTAATCGCAACGAGCTCGGTGAAAGATGTGGGAAAAACCGCATGTGGGTGGCCGGCGGCAGCCCAAATGACCGAGTGCTCACCCAGCGCGCTATCTATATATGTGTCGATGGCGGTGGCATGCGCAATTGGCGCAACTCCGCCAATCGCAAAACCCGTTGCGGAGCGGACTACATCCGCGTCGGCTCGATCGAGCGAGGGAACGCCCAATCGGTTGGCTACTAAATCGGTATTTACTCGATGTCGACCAGAGGTGAGAATCAGAACAGGCTTACCCGCCACCGAAAAGATCAACGATGAGCAAATTTGCCCCACCTCTACGCCAAGCGCATCGGCCGCTTCCCGAGCGCTGCGGGCGGAATCTTCAAGGATTGTGATCTCGCCACTCACCGCCAATTCTCGTAAACGGTCGCGAACTCGCACAACGCTCGGATGGTTGGAAACGCTCTCGCTCACGAAGAAAGTTTACTTCAGAAGCCCATCTCGCTGAGCCTGGCGATAGAGGTCGGTCTTCGTCGGCAGATTGATTCCAGCTTTGGTGTACTTCTTACGCGCGCGTTGAATGTATTCCGAGGCCGTACTTCGTGAAATATCCATGGCTTTCGCGACAGCATCAAGTTTCATTCCCGAGGCATACAGTGAGAGGGCTTGCCGCTCCTGCTTGGAAAGATCTACCGAAATATTCTCATCGGACAAGAGCGCCACTGCGATATCGGGGCTCATGTACTGCTTACCCTCGACAGTTGCTTGGATTGCTTCATTCAATGCTTGTGGTTCTGCGTTCTTACTAACATAAGCCGCCGCGCCACCGCGAAGCATCTCTCGCACAGCTTGCGGTTTAGCAAGAGCGCTCACGACAATCACTGAAATTGAGCGTTCTAATAATCGTTGAAGATTTTCGATAGGTTCGGAGCCATCACCCAAATCAAGATCAAGTATGGCAAGAGTGAGCGCACTGGAATCAGAGAGTGTGTGACCATCCAAGAAAGTTGAGATTGAACTTCCCTTGTAGGTGATCGCTACGTCAGATGAGTGTAGGACAATGTTATGGGCTATCGCCTCACGCATTAGCGGGTGATCTTCGAAAATCGCGATATTCGTTGATTTTTCCATCGAAATTCACCGCTCCGTTCATATCGAAACTCAGCTGACTCTATCAGGAATATAAAAATCAAGCGTATCCTTGTAGATACGTTACAACGTGCAAGGAGGATTGCCATGCAGCGAACCTCCGAGTTACATGCTTTAGCAAATTTGCGCCGTTCCCTAATCGTAGTAGCGATTTCATACGGTTTTTTCCTGTACAGCATCGGCATATCGCGCAGAAGCGATGTCATTCCTAATATCACCGAAACTTTAATCGGGGTTGCTTTTATTGCCTTTCTAGTTGGACTCGTTTTTTCACGAAGAGATTCCGGACTCTGGCTAATGATCGGGAGTTTCTCTCTTGTGACAATTTATGTTGTTGTGGATCCTTTGGTGAAAACTTCTTGGATGCAGTTGAGCGTTCTAAATGGCATTCTCGTGCTATCTGTATCTTTCATGTTCTGGCAAAAGCGATTAGCGCTGCAGATTTTTCTCATTAGTGGATTAGCAATATTCAACTTGCTAGCTCACTATTTTGGTGCGACAAGCCTTTTGCGCTCTGGAAGTTTCTTGGGCCGCGGTGCAATCAGCAGCGTGATGGTCCTCGCGACGGGATTGTTCGCTGTTTATGGTTGGAAGCGGATGTTGCTGAATGCACAATTAAACGATGAGCGCGTTCAATCTCTCATTTCGGATATCGAAACTCTCGAAAAATCGCAAGCAAGCCAGAAGTACTGGCGAGAATTAGTGATTCGCGTACATGAAACAACTCTAAATACCATCCGGTCTATCTTGACTTTAAAAAATACACCGATAGAAGAACTTAAGGCGGATATCGAACTATCTCTTCGTCAGGATCGAGCGTTGATGACAAAAGCGCAAGAGCGCAGGTCGGGCTCTGTGATTGGTGCGATCCGCGCAGGAATCGATAACGCTGCCATTCAAGAGAAGGTGCGAATCATCTCGCAAGGGGTCAATCTTCACTTAGATCCACAAGTAGCAGAAGCTATCGAGAGGGTTGTTCGCGAGGCGCTGCGCAATGCGATTGAACATGCTAAGGCGCGGAATATCGAAATCAACTGGCGAACCACAAGTGAGCCGACCATGAATGCAGGGGAGCGCGAGCGAGGTCAAGTTTCCATTGTGATCACGGATGATGGTGCAAGTTCCCCCACCTCCGTCCAAAGTGGCATCGGAACTAATCTGGTTATGGCGCAATCGATACGAACTTTGGGTGGTTCATTTTCTATTGAGAAAAACCAGAGCGAAGCCATGGACAAGGTGGGCACGGTAGTGCGTATCGAATTACCGACAATGCCGCTTAGTGAGAGAGGTTCACTGTCAGAATTTCCACGCTTTAGCGCGATCGCTCACGGCCGGTATATGGCGCTCTTAACACTTTTTGGGCCAGCCATGACGGGGGTCATCTTCTTCCCATTGCTGTCAATCTGGTGGCCTGGTCAATATGCAACGCAGATTTCTGGCTTCCTTTCGCTCTTGGCACTGCTTTATCTGGTCTTTGTAAAACGCGCGCGCCTTGGTTGGATATCAAGTTCAGTGCTTGGTTTTGGCCTCCTATTAGTAGTGGTGTCACTTGATCTTGATCCGTTGACATGTGTCAGCGCGCAACCCTTCCAGTGGGTGGTTAATTCTGTTGTCTATGGACTTTTTATCATCATGCTCTGGGGAAAGTGGCAAGTAACGGCGATTTCTTATCCAATATTTCTCTATCTCATTATTCCACTTCATGATCTCTTTCCTCAGAATTGCAACTTCATATTCAATTTTCCAGTTCTCAACACGCTCTTCTCATTCTTATTCGTGTGGTTAGTCTTCTTCGTCGTGTATAGAAGCGTTGAGCGCGTTGTGAAATCCCAAGAGGCTCGGATTGAAAAGAATTTGTTGCTCATTAAGGATATTGAGAGAAATGACAATGCTTTTGAGAAGATTCTTGAATTGGACACTTTGGCGCAACGGGCCATCCACTCGCTTTCCAATTCGAAAGGTCCAATCTCGCCAGAAGCACAGAGTGCTTTGCGAAAGATCGATTCACGGTTGCGGGCGGAGATGCAGATAGACCCCGTCTCAAGTGCTGGTTTAACGCTCCTTGCCAACGATTTCGTTCGAGAAGTGGTCTCTATGAATCACTGGCTCGATGTTAAGTCCATTCATGGTGATGAAGACAGCCGTCCAATCCCACAATTGGTACGGGATAGATTTTTAGCAATCGCATCAGATGTGCCCAATGGCTCTTTGATTCAAGTAGTAGTCACTGATGAAAGAGCCGAGCTCACTCTCAAATGTAGATCCGAAGTAAGTGATTCGATTCGTGCCTTCGCAAGCACAGTGGAGAAGCTAGATGAATTTGGACTGCACGTGGAGATTGATGATAAAAGCACGGAAGATGAGTTCGTCCTATTTCTTAGGAGAGAAAGACTGTCTCGATAAAGGTAAAGAGACCTACTGCGAGCAGTAATCCGGCAAATCCTCGCTCAAGGCTCTTGGATTTAAGTTTTGTTCCTTTTTCCGCCGCGAACGAGGCAACAACTACTGCGCTCACTAAAATAATCATTGGAGTGCGCCACTGCACTTGATTCCATGTGTCATAACGCACCAACAGCGCAGTCGAGCTGTTGAGTAACAAGACGATTAACCCTGTGCCTGCCGCAATGTGTGCAGAGACACCAAAGGCAAGAATCAACGTGGGAACAACAAGAAACGCACCACCGACGCCAAAGAAGCCGGCAATGAAACCAATCACCGTTCCCATGATGGGAAGAACGATGGGATGGCGCTCTTTTGCGACAATCTCTCCTTGGAACGATCGAATCCACAAACTAAGTGCTGCGCCGAGAATGAGTATTGAGATACCGCCAAGAAGTACAAAGTCAGATGCGTTCTTAGATGCGATAGCGCCGACGGCGTTTCCGGCAATACCGATACTCCAGAGAATCGAGGCGCGCCGATAGTCGATTTGTCCAGCTTTCGCCCGTGCGCGCGCGCTGACGATGGCTGCGGCAATCACGATGACGAGCGAGGCGGTTGTCGCCTCGAGTGCGGGATAGTTGAAAAGGTAAACCAATGCCGGAACGGCCAATATGGCGCCACCGGTGCCTACCAACCCCAGCGCGGCGCCCATCACACTTCCAAGAAGGGCCGCTGCTAAAACATCAAACATAATAAGTAGGGTAATGCAAAAGACCCGACCAGTTTGCTGATCGGGTCTTTAGGTAGGAAGGATTTAATTCTTAAAGAGCGAAATATCTCCAAGGTTTGCGCCCAAGTCGCCACCATTTGCTACTACCGCAAAAAGGATTAGCGCCGCGCCAGCGAGGGAGAGGTTCTTAAAGAAACCCACCGTCTCAGTCATCTTCTGATTTGCATCGTCAATGGTCCAGAAGTTATGCATCATGAATGCACTAACAATCAAGAACGTTGCAATAAGAAGAGCGCCGAGATCCATCCACAGACCAAGCACAACTGAGAGGCCACCAAGAAGGATCATTAGACCGCTAAGTGGCACTGCCAACTTTGCAGCAGGTACTTTTTTGAATTGTGCATAACCGGTCATTGCCGCACGCTGTGAGAAGTGTGCAAATCCGGAATTGATGAAGATGAGGGCGAAAAGAATTCTGCCCACGATAAGGACGATGTCCATGGAACTCCTTTGTTATGTAGTTACTCTTCTGAAAAGTTAGGATATCAAAAGAAGTTGAAAATTCAACTACCTAAACCCCATTAAGCGCGGCGTGTTTCTGGCTATCTAGCGACCCAGCCGCCGTCCACAGTGATCACTGAGCCCGAGATGTAATCAGCCCCGCTGCCTGACAAGAAGACCGCGGTGCCAGCAATATCCTCAGAGACGCCCCAGCGACCAATCGGAATTCGCGATGTCACCTCGGGCATTCGAACGGGATCTGAGCGAAGTGCTGTGTTGTGGTCGGTAGCGATGTATCCAGGTGCAATTGCGTTGACGTTCACACCAAGAGCCGACCATTCATTCGAAAGCGCCTTCGTTAAACCGATGATTGCGTGTTTGCTTGCCGCATACGGTGGAATTCGAAGCCCACCTTGAAAAGACATAATGGAAGCGATGAAGATGATTCGCCCTGAGCCATTGTCGATCATGTGCTTTCCAAAACCTTGCGCAAGAATGAATTGCGAGTTGAGATTTACCTCCATCACTCGATCCCATTCCTCGAGCGGGATTTCAGCGGCGGGGTAGCGGGCAGTAATGCCTGCGTTGTTGATGAGAATGTCAACGCGTGGAGTTAGCTCGAGCACGCGCGCAGCAAACGTTGTGCTCTCTTCGCGCACGCTTAAATCAGCGGCTATCGGCGTGAAATTCCGGCCAAGAGCTCTAATCTCTTTGGCGATTTCTTCATCTGCGCTCATCTGGCGACTTGCGCCAACTATGTCCGCCCCAGCTCGGGCGAGGGCGACTGCGATGGCGGCGCCAATTCCGCGATTAGCGCCCGTCACCACCGCGCTCTTGCCAGCGAGATCACCAATGGTCACCGGATAAGTCTCTCAACTATCTACCGCTAGCGCGGGATATTGGATTTTGGAGTGTGGCGCTTGCAGCGCCGAGCCAGCGCGGGAGTGGGAAGCGCCCCCCCAAAAAAAGGGGGGTTGCCCGTTGTCTGCGGCGGCAGCTAGGGTGGTTATTCGAACATTTGTTCGAATACTGGTATCCACTGGAAATGGGGGTTGAGCGATGGCTCGTATGCACTTTTCGCATCTCCACTGCGCCAGTGGCTACTCCTTTAAATATGGCACTGCGCTCCCTGAGGCGCTCGTTGCTCGCGCTGCTGAGTTAGAGATGCCCTCTCTTGCGCTTACCGATCGAGCAGAGCTTGGCGCTCTTGCTGGTGCGATTCGTTTCGCTCAGGCGTGTCAGAAGAAGAACATCAGACCGATTCTCGGCGCTGACTTTCTCATCGCGCCACCGTTGATTGTTCGTGCGCGCAAAGAGAAATCAGCGCCAGTAATACCGCCGATAAAAGGTGGGAGCGAGGTAGAGCGGAAATATCCACGCGCTACTCTCCTTGCCACTCCCGCTGGCTGGCGTAATTTCATTCGATTGACCTCTGCAACTGAAGCAGGCCTACTCACTCGCGAGAACCTTTCGCGCTATGGAAAAGGATTGATTCTCTTACTTGGCCCCGACTCTGATGTCGGTCGCCATATCGAATCCAACCGCGCCGATTTAGCAGAGCAAGCGTTCAATGAGTGGAGTGAATACTTCCCACGCGATTTGATCACTATCGAAGCGGTCTCACATCGCGTTCCAGGGGTAGGTAAGTGGTCGACGCATCATGCTGGCAAGTTAACGCTCTTCGGCCGGATGATGAAAGCTCCAGTGATCGTAAGTAATAACGTTCGAATGCTCCAAGCAAGCGATGCGCCAGTAGCGGAAGTGCTCGATGCAATCCGAAAGCTCGTTCCGCTCTCGCCGCGCCATATCGAGAACAGAACAGACCAGGCTTATCTGAAAAGTAGTGGAGAGATGTTTCAGGTCGCTAAAGAGATTGGCGAAAGCGCTGGCGAGAGAAATGAATATGAATTACTCGCTACCACGCACGAGTGGGCGCAACGATGTGAACTCTCACCAACGCGTGATATCGGGTTAGGGGGAGTGCATCTTCCTGAACCTGAAGTGGTGGGCCTTTCTTCCTATAGCGAGATGGCGCACCATCTCAAGGCGCGGTGTGAGGTGCGTCTGACCTCACGCTATTCCGGTGAGAAGTTAAGCGTTGCCACCGAGCGCTTGCATCAAGAGCTACAGACAGTCAATGCGTTGGGGTACGAGGCCTACTTCCTTGCCGTTGCTGACATCGTCGATAGCGCTCGCCGCTCTGGCATTCGAGTGGCAGCGCGTGGTAGCGGTGCAGGTTCATTGATCTGTCATCTACTTGGTATCTCAGGAGTTGATCCGCTCGAACATGGTTTATTGATGGAACGTTTTTGTTCCACCCTTCGCACCGACCTTCCTGATATCGATATCGATGTCGAGTCAGCTCGACGGTTAGAAATCTACGACCAAGTCTTTGCTCGCTATAACCCTGATGGATCATGGCCACATGGACCTGCTCAATCGACGACAGTTGCGATGGTCGAGACATATCGCGCTCGCCATGCCATTCGCGATGTTGGCGCAGCGCTTGCGCTACCGCATGAAGAGATTGATGCATTAGCCAAATCACTCCCACATATTCGCGCAAAGAACATCACTAACGCGCTTCGCGAACTCCCAGAGCTACGCCATATCTCTCTTAATGCGCCGCTGGGCAAGGCAATTGCTCTTGCGCAACAACTTGATAAGTTGCCGCGTCATCTGTCGATGCATCCATGCGCGGTGATTCTTGCCGATAGGGCGCTCCTTGATCGGATGCCTAGCCAGATGGGCGCCTCGGGGTATCCCATGTCGCAATGGGATAAAGATGATGTGGAGAGCGTGGGTCTTCTTAAGCTCGACATTCTTGGCGTTCGTATGCAATCAGCGATGGCACACGCGCTCCATGAGATTAAGCGAGTCGACAAGAAGAGCATTCCACTCGATGAGGTCG
>CAZZFG010000015.1:10581-12399 GCA_964653345.1 uncultured Bifidobacterium sp.
GCGCTCCATGAGATTAAGCGAGTCGACAAGAAGAGCATTCCACTCGATGAGGTCGCCCTCGATGATGCCAAGACCTTCACTCTTATCCGTTCCACTAAGACACTCGGCGTCTTTCAGATTGAAAGCCCCGGACAGCGCGAGCTCATCGGAAAGTTCGCACCTGAAGTTTTTAACGATCTCATCATCGATATCTCGCTCTTTCGTCCAGGGCCAGTCAAGAGCGACATGATCACTCCATTTCTCAATGCCAGGCAGGGATGGCGCGCGCCGCGCCTTATCCACCCCTCGCTCTACGAGATCCTCGTTGAGACTGAAGGCGTTGTCGTCTTTCATGAACAGGTAATCCGAATCATCGCGACCATTGCCGGCATCTCGCTTGCGCAAGCCGAGTCATATCGTCGACTACTTAACGATCCAGAAGGTAGCGTCGAGTTTTATCCATGGTTTGCAGAGCGCGCTAGTGAACGCGGTTACTCAGCCGATGTCATCAACGAGGTCAATGATGTCTTGCGCGCTTTTGCTTCATTTGGATTCTGCAAAGCACACGCTGCAGCTTTTGCGCTTCCTACCTATCAGTCAGCATGGCTTAAGAGCCACTATCCAGCGCATTTCCTCGCCGGCTTGCTCACCCATGATCCAGGTATGTATCCAAAGCGCCTTCTTCTCGATGAGGCGCGGCAATTAGGGGTAGCGCTCTTGCCGTTATCAATCAATAGTTCAGCAAACGAGTATCAAGTAGAGAAGATCTCTGATGGATACGGGATTCGGTTAGCGCTCTCTGATATCTCTGGCATCAATGAGAAAGAGATAACCGAGATCATCTCTGGGCGGCCTTTCATCGATCTCGCTGATTTCGTCTATCGCGCTCGGATCTCACAACCAATTGTTGAGAACTTAATTCTCCTCGGCGCATTCGATGAACTTCATCCGCATACCAATAGGCGCGATCTCTTACTTCACTACGCCGAGCTTGATCGGTGGAGCGGTCCATCCTCTGACCAGATGTCTCTTGCTCTCCTTTCAGGCAGTAGCGCTGGTGCGCTCACTAGTAGTGGATTACCAGCGCTGACCGAGAGCGAGAAGGTTCGCAATGAAGTCGCACTTCTTGGTCTTGATGTAAGCCATCACCTCATCGACTTCTATCACGATCTATTACGCGAACTTGGAGTCGTTCGGGCAGCTGACCTTCTTACCCTCCGCTCTCGAACGCCACTTCTTGTCGCGGGCGTCAAAGTCGCGCTACAGAGCCCCCCAATTCGCTCTGGTCGCCGCGTCATTTTTATCACTCTTGATGATGGAACCGGATGTAGCGATGCAACCTTCTTTGAGAAGACACAAATCCACTCTGGGCGAACCCTCTATCGCTCCCAATTACTTCTCGTCCATGGGACTGTGCGTCGCACGGGTGCGCGTGGGGTCTCCATCCTTGCTGATTGCGCCTGGGATCTATCCGAACTCCATGCGCGCTGGCGCGAGAGTGGAGATATCTCAATTCTTCGAGAAGAGATGGATACTCTTATTAATATCAGTAAAGCGAGCGAGCAAGCCAACAAGCAAGCAGACAATCGAGAAGGGGAGAGCGCCAGTGCCTGAGGTTGCGCAGGTGAAGCCGAGCACGATCCTCCATGTCGATATGGATGCCTTCTTCGCATCAGTTGAAGAGGCAGATAACCCCGAACTCAAAGGAAAAGCTGTTGTCGTCGGGGCAGGTCCACGCGCAGTAGTTACCTCGGCAAACTATCTCGCACGAGAGTTTGGTATTCGCGCAGCGATGCCAGTAGCCCAAGCGCGCAGGCTCGCTCCGCACGCCATCTTTCT
>CAZZFG010000016.1:0-7590 GCA_964653345.1 uncultured Bifidobacterium sp.
AGATGGCCGAAATCAAGATTGCAGCGAAGGTTCGCTCTGAATTTGGAAAGGGCGCTGCTCGTCGCGCACGTCGTGAC
This sequence comes from uncultured Bifidobacterium sp., assembly GCA_964653345.1. Taxonomy (GTDB): domain Bacteria; phylum Actinomycetota; class Actinomycetes; order Nanopelagicales; family Nanopelagicaceae; genus IMCC26077. The sequence continues at coordinate 78 of CAZZFG010000016.1, forward strand.
GGATTAGTTCCCGCCGTTATCTATGGCCATGGCGAAAAGCCAATCCACATAGCGCTACCTGCTCGTGAAGTAGGCGTTGCGTTAAAGACCTCAAACGTGCTTCTCGATATTGATCTTGGGTCACAAGTTGAGCTCACGCTGCCAAAGTCTGTTGTGCGCGATCCCATCAAAGGCACTTTGGAACATATCGATTTGATTCTCGTTCGCCGCGGTGAGCGCGTTGTCGTTTCTGTCCCCGTTCACACCTACGGCAAGTACGATCAAGATGGAATTTTGGAGCACGTCAATAACGCGGTCGAAGTTGAGGTTGAGGCAACATCAATTCCTTCACATCTCGAACTCGATATGGAAGGTCTTGCTGCGGGTGCCTCGCTTTACGCAGCAGATGTTAAGTTGCCAGCGGGCGTTACCTTGGCGAGCGATCCAAAGATGATCGTCGTTCACCTAAGCGTCCGTGTTGCACCTGAAGAGGTAGTAGCCGCTCCAGCTGCTGCTGAAGCTGGCGCTGCTGCTGAAGCTGGCGCTGCTGCTGAAGCTGGCGCTGCCGCTGCAAAGAGTTAACCCTTCACCCTTTCTGCATAAGCGCTACAACGCAAAAGATTGTCAGAGGGACGATGAGTAGCCAAACGAAAAGTACTTGGCTTGTAGTTGGCCTTGGCAATCCAGGCGACAAATACAGCGCTACTCGTCACAACATTGGTTTTGTCGTTGCCGATGAGTTAGCAATCAGGTGTGGCGGTAAGTTCACGTCCAGCAAATATCGAGCTTTAGTCTCCGAAGTTCGGTTAGGTATGGGAAGTCATGCGCCTAAGTTAGTGATCGTGAAGCCACAGACATATATGAATGATTCAGGAGACGCGGTCTCGCCACTGGCAAAGTACTTTAATACGCCAGCGGAACAGATTATTGCGATTCATGACGAGCTCGACATTCCCTTTAATACCATCAGAGTGAAAATTGGTGGCGGTGACAACGGCCATAATGGCCTTAAGTCGCTCACTCAATCATTAGGTACGCCTGAGTACTTTCGCATCCGCGTCGGGATTGGACGACCAACAACTCAGCAAGGTACTGCAGACTATGTATTGAGTAATTTCGGCAAAAGCGAGCGCTCCCAGGTAACAGATTTAACGATGCGCGCTTGCGATGCCATCGAATCCCTCATCGAAGAAGGCCTGGGAATTACGCAACAGAATTTCAATCAGTAACGGGATGTTCCCGGTCTCACCCAGCATTACCAAGTATTACCCAGTATTACCCAGTATTACGGAGCCCCGCTGCAATTCCATTAATCGTAAGTAATAGCGCTCGATTGAGGATTCCATCAACCTCTTCGCCATTACGGACTTTTTGCAGCAGTGAGACTTGGAGCAGCTGCATCGGGCGTAAGTAGACATCTCTGATTGCTAGCGTCTGAGCCAATATTGGCTGGTCACCGAGGAGCTCTTTCTTCTGCGTGAGTAACAAGATTTCTGTGACGGTCAATTCGTATTCAGCTTTGATTTCCTCGAGGAAATGGCGAAGATTTTCGTCGACAAGAGTGTTCACATAATGCTCGGCTGTTTGCAGATCTGTTTTTGCAAGAGTCATTTCCACGTTGCTGATGAATGTCTTGAAGAAGTGCCATTCTTCGAACATCTGCGTAAGAATTTTGGCATCTCCTGCTTCCCGTGCGGCCTTCAATCCACTGCCAACACCAAACCATCCTGGAACAATCTGTCGTGACTGTGTCCAGCCAAATACCCATGGGATTGCGCGCAGCCCCGAGAGGCCGGCATCAGAGTCAGGGCGTCGTGATGGACGCGAACCCAAGTAGAGATTACCGAGCTGTTCTACGGGGGTTGATTGATAGAAGTACTTAGGAAGATCAGGATGATCCACGAGCTTTCGGTAGCTATTCATAGCGGCCGCACTGACGGTATCCATGCATGAATCCCAATTAGCAAGATCGCGTGCGCTCTGTCGTGGTGCGCGATTGAGGACAGTTGCCTCGAGCGCCGCTGCAAGGATCAATTCCACGTTCTCACGAGCAAGCGAAGGAAGCGAGTACTTATCGGAGATAACTTCACCTTGCTCGGTCATTTTTATCTCGCCAGCTAGTGATCCCCAAGGCAGCGCGAGAATCGCATCATATGTAGGGCCACCACCGCGACCGACAGAACCACCTCGTCCATGGAAGATTCGAAGATGGATGCCGGCTTTACTTGCAAGATCACGGAGTTTGCGCTGCGCTCGGTGGATTTCCCATTGGCTTGTTGTAATTCCAGCATCCTTATTGGAATCGGAATAGCCCAACATGACCTCTTGAATCTCGCCGCGAAGTTCAACAATCTCGCGATACTCAGGGATTGCAATTAAGCGTCCCACGATTGCGTCTGCTTCTTGCAATTCGGCCACGGTTTCAAGAAGCGGGACAAACCCAATTAGGGCTTTGCCTTCATGTAGTGAGACCAAGCCTGCCTTTACACCAAGGACAACGGCAGCGAGCAGATCACTGGCAGATTTGGTCATGGAGACGATATAACTTTCAATTGCCTCATCACCAAATGTTTCGATGACTTCTCCTATGCTGATAAACGTGTCGAAAGTTTGCTTACCACGAGCATCCAGTGCATCTCTATCGAGCACACGGCCATTTGTGATCTCCTGGGCGAGAAGTGCTAAACGCTCGTCGTCATTTCGCGTCAGATAATCCTGAATTCCATTGGCGGAGAAGTACTGATGTAGAACATGATGGTGCTGGCTGGAGTGTTCGCGAACATCGAGAGTGGCATGGGTCAATCCAAAAGCGCTTGCGGTGCGGATTAATTGTTCTAATTCTCCAGCAGCGATTAACTCCCCTTTATGCTCAAGAAGTGATTCACGCATAAGTATCAAATCGTCGAGTAGCTCTTGGGTATTTGCGTAGTCGCGCCCTGGTTGATGAGGTGATTTAGTTGCATGCCGGCGCTGAGTTAGCACTAATTTGTGTCGAATCGCTGTTGCTTTAAGCCGATATGGTTCCTCAACGTTTAGTCTCTTGAAGCGATCTTCAAATTCTGGAATGTTCGCTAAGTCTGACTCGATAGATTTCAATAACTCATCGCTAGCCCCAGCAAGACGTGCGGAGACAGAGAGGGATTGTCGAAGGGCATCGAGTTTCTCGAGCAAAACCCGAACGCCATGGCCGACGTGCAGCGCAACAGTCTCTGAGGTAATCGCTGGCGTCACATTTGGATTTCCATCGCGGTCGCCGCCAATCCAACTTCCAAAGGAGAGCGGGCGCGCAAGTACATCAAGGTCGATTCCGTATTGAGAGAGCTCGTACGCGAAGTCATCTAAGACTTGTGGAACGGTATAACGATGTAGATCATCAAGGTAGTAAAGAGCGTTTGTCGCTTCATCGAGCGGTTCAGGTTGCTCTAATCTCAATTCGTCGGTCTGCCATAAGAGCTCAATCGCTTCTGCAAGTCGTTTATCTCGTTCGCGGATATTTTTTTCGTTTAGCAATCGAGCAACGGTGCCAAGTTTGCTAAGAACTGAACGACGAGCCGCTTCAGTTGGATGAGCCGTGAAAACAGGGCGGACGGATAACATCGCAACTGATCGAGCTAGCTCATCTTTACTTATTTTTGCCTCGGCAATTTTATGAAAAGTCTGCTGTAACCAGGAATCTCCATTGACGCGCTCCTCATAAAGCGCGTGCGCACGATGAACTTGCTCTGCGATATTGGCCAGATGAAAGTATGTGCTAAATGCACGTACTAGTTTGATGCTATCTGCAACATCAACCTTCTCAAGTATCGAAGCACCCAAGGGTGAATCCTCACGAACTGCTAACCGAACTGATTCAACGAGATCCAAAAGCGCTTGACCCTCTTGGCGCACGAGCGTTTGGCCGAGCAATTCGCCGAGACGGCGGACATCAGTGCGAAGGGATGACCCGGTATGTGCTCCTAGAGCAACCCCACCATCACTGGCGAGGTCACCACCGGATCTGCCTTGATTCTGCATGGTCATATCTTGGCAGAGCATCAGAGGTACCATTCACGTGGGTTAGTCCTGAAAGAACTTTTCACGGCAACTCATCAGCCCCCCGTCTCGGCGGAATGGGGCTATTGGGCTATTTCCTTAAGGGTAGGAGGAGGGTAAAAGTGATGGCGGACGAAATCGGCCAACCCCAGAACTCCTCAGCGCTCGCATCCTTAGTCAGCCAACTCGATTTGAGCACAGCAAGCGCTGCGCTGCGCTCGGGCTCTACCCTAATCGCACCACTTTCTGCAGCCTCTTTTGCAATTGCAGCCGCTGCAAGTAGCGCTAAAGAATTCCCATTGATTGTGGCGCTAACGGCAAATAATGGTGAGGAACTATTCGAAGAACTTAAGCAATTACTTCCAGAGAAGAAAGTGCTGCGATTCCCACATTGGGAAACCTTGCCACATGAACGATTAAGTCCGCAGAGCGATACCGTCGCCGAACGCTTTACAACTTTGCAAGCAATCCGCGCTAATTTATGTGAAGTAGTCGTGCTACCAGTTCGGTCGCTGCTCCAACCATTTATCAAGGGTTTTGGTAGCGCAAAAGTTCCGCTACTAAAAGTTGGTGAGCGAAGTGAAATTGCCGATGCAATAAAAGATTTGCTTGCTCTCGGATATCAACGGACTGACCTAGTAGAAAAACGCGGAGAGTTTGCTCAGCGAGGCGGAATACTCGACATATTTCCACCGCATGCTCAACACCCAATACGAGTTGAGTACTTTGATGATGTCATTGACGAGGTCCGATATTTCTCTGTCGCAGATCAGCGCTCACTTGAGATTTGCTCGGATGGATTGTATGCGTTGCCCGCGAGAGAGATTCTTATTACCGATGAGATTAAAAGAAAGTCTGCGGTATTGGCTGAAGAGATCCCAGCCTTGGCTAACATGTTTACTCGTATCAGTGAGGGCGTTCCGGTTGAAGGCATGGAGTCCTTGATGCCAGCTTTGGTGCACGAGATGGAGACTTTGGTAGAAATTTTGCCCGCAAAATCGCTTCTGATATCAGTTGGGCCAGAACTAATCAGAAGTCGCGCTGACGAGTTAAGAAGAACAGGTGAAGAATTCCTCAATGCATCATGGCTGAATGCTGCGGCAGGTAACGTCACACCGATAGATATTCAAGATCTCGAAATTCACTCATTCCATACGCTAGAGAATGAAATTACTGCTGCGGAAGAGCGCGGTTTTATCCACTCGGCAATCGCACCATTTGGTGGCGGAGGGGAGGCCATTGATTCTACGTTGCGCGCAATTGAGCCGTTCCGCGGCAACTCTGAGCGATTAGTTGACTATCTGCGAGAAAAGATCAAAGAGCAGTGGTTATTGGCAATCACCTCTCCTGGCCATGGCACAGCACAACGCTATGAAGAGCTTTTGCGAAGCTACGGAATATCTACCGCTAACTCTTTAGTGCCCGGTGCAGTCTTTATCCTCAATTCCGGAATTCGCCATGGATTCACGCTCGAAAATGAGAAATTTGCCCTCATCACTGAACGCGATTTTGCCGGCAGTAAAGCACAAGATGGTGAGAAGCTCTCATTGGCAGCTCGCCGAAAGAATCGTATTGATCCGTTATCCCTCAAAGAAGGTGACTTTGTTGTGCATCAAGTGCATGGCATTGGACGATTTATCGAAATGGCTGAGCGAGTTGTTAACGGCACAAAACGAGAGTATCTAGTTATTGAATATGCATCGAGTAAACGAGGTCAATCGGGAGATCGTTTGTATTTACCTACCGATTCTCTTGACCAGGTCACAAAATATGTTGGTGGCGATGCGCCAACGGTGCACCACATGGGTGGTGCAGATTGGCAAAAGGCGAAGGGGAAAGCTCGCAAGGCAGTCAAACAGATTGCAGCAGAGCTGATTCAGCTATACGCGGCACGGACCAGCTCACCAGGATTTGCTTTCTCACCGGATACACCGTGGCAACGAGAGTTGGAGGATGCCTTTCCCTACGTTGAGACGCTAGATCAATTATCAACAATCACTGAAGTAAAGAAAGATATGGAAGCAAGTTACCCAATGGATCGAATCGTCTGTGGCGATGTTGGGTTTGGTAAGACGGAGATTGCTATTAGAGCTGCCTTTAAGGCAGTGCAAGATGGTAAGCAAGTCGCAGTGCTTGTTCCTACGACTTTGTTAGTACAACAGCATCTGACAACATTTGGTGAACGATTTGCAGGATTTCCTATCAATCTAGCTGGCTTGTCCAGATTTGCTACAGCTAGTGAGATTAAAAAAACTCTGGAAAAACTCGTGATTGGTGAAGTTGATGTTGTGATTGGAACACATCGCTTACTTTCCTCAGATGTAAGTTTTAAGGATTTAGGTTTAGTCATCATCGATGAGGAACAGCGCTTTGGTGTAGAGCATAAGGAGAAACTCAAGAGATTCCGCGCCTATGTCGATGTGCTTTCGATGTCCGCGACTCCGATCCCAAGAACGCTTGAGATGTCCATAACTGGAATTCGAGAGATGTCGATAATGGCGACTCCACCTGAGGAGAGACATCCAGTGCTTACCTACGTTGGTGGGTACGAAGAGCGGCAGATTGCAGCGGCTATTCGCCGTGAATTACTTCGAGATGGACAAGTTTTTTACATTCATAACAGGGTCAACTCCATTGATAGGTGCGCCACGAACATTGCTACGTTGATACCGGAGGCCAGAGTTCGTGTGGCGCACGGGCAGATGAGTGAGAGCGCTCTCGAAGAGGTAATTCTGGCATTCTGGGAGAAAGAGTTCGATGTTTTAGTGTGCACCACGATTATTGAGAGTGGGATTGACATTCCCAACTCAAACACTTTGATCGTCGAGCAGGCAGACAAAATGGGATTGTCGCAACTGCATCAACTTCGTGGTCGAGTGGGAAGAGGTCGCGAGCGGGGTTATGCATATTTCCTTTACGATGTTGATAAGCCACTTACCGATACTGCACATGATCGGCTGGAGACAATTGCAGCAAATACTGAACTAGGTTCTGGAATGCAGGTCGCACTTAAAGATCTTGAGATACGAGGCGCCGGCAACCTTCTTGGAGGAGAACAGTCCGGCCATATTGCGGATGTGGGATTTGATTTATACATGCGGATGATCGGTGAAGCGGTCGCTGATTTCAAGGGGGAGCGACACCAAGAGCAGGAATGTAAGTTAGAACTCCCGATTGATGCGTATCTGCCACACGATTATGTCGATAGCGAACGAGTGCGATTAGATATTTATCGTCGTCTTGCCGCAGCCCAGTCGTACGAGAATGTGGATCAAGTAGATGAAGAATTGATTGATCGGTTTGGTTCCTATCCAGAGGTAGTTGCCAACCTTTTGGAGATTGCAAAAGTTCGGGTACGAGCGAAGGAGTTAAACCTGACAGAGGTAATAGTTCAGGGGAAGTATCTTCGCCTGGCCCCACTTACGCTCAGCGATTCAATGTCAGTGCGGATGACGCGGCTCTACCCAGGCCATATATATAAGGCAGCCGTCTCCACTTTGCT
>CAZZFG010000016.1:7690-12097 GCA_964653345.1 uncultured Bifidobacterium sp.
AAGGATGGAAAAATTACAGTTAAGCGCCTCCAAGAGAGCGTTTCCACCATTTTGGATGAGCGGGTTAAGTTCGAGACAAATCCACAAGATGCTTTGACTGGCGAAGCTCTCACTCGGAATCAACTTGAGTTCCACATCTTCACGGCGCTACTCACGCAAGCAGCAAAAGAGCGAAACTTAGTTGCTACCGCCGCTGAGATAGCTGCACAACGAGCAGATATCGTCAAAAATGTTGGCAGTGAAGAGAAACTCTCAGTAGCGCTAGTCAATGCTGGTATCGCTTCAATCGATCTCAATCAATATCTATCGTTAATCATTCTGCAAGATAAGTTACGAGTGGTTGTTGCTCCCAATGCAACAGATGATGGAGAAGTTGTACAAGCGCTGCAAAAGATGCTTACCGAAACTGCTACGAAAGAGGATTTGAAGGTTAATCCTCGTTATGGTGTTTGGAACACAACAACAAACAAGATTGATCCTGCCGACCCAACTGGCGGGACAGAGTCAAACTCCACGAAATAGTGAACGCAAACAGCAATCTGCTGCGCCTGGTTGAGGTGATGGATACCCTCAGGTCGCCTGGAGGTTGCCCTTGGGATGCAGAGCAAACTCACCACTCGCTGTTAACGTATTTATCGGAAGAGACTTATGAGTTTATTGATGCAGTCGAACGCGCTGACCGTGATGACATGGTTGAAGAGTTGGGTGATGTCCTACTTCAAGTCTATTTTCACTCTCGTATTGGCCAGGAGCGAAGTGACGGTGCATTCTCGATCGAAGATGTAGCTGGAGCTATTTGTGACAAATTGATTCGTAGACATCCGCACGTTTTCCAAAGGGCTGAGAACCTGACATCGGCAGAGGTTGAAGGAAACTGGGAGCGATTGAAAGCGGCTGAGAAATCTCGAAAATCACCTGTTGAAGGTGTTCCACTCAACCAGCCTGCATTATCGCTGGCATCCAAATTGCTGCACCGCGCGGAACAGCACAGCCAATCACCTATCTCAGGTCAGAGCGTCCCGGAATTGTCTGACGTTTCCGAAGAATCGATAGGAGAGTTGTTGCTCTCAGTGGTATCGCTAGCAAATAAGCATGGAATCGATCCGGAGTTCGCATTGCGAGCGCGCGCTCGGAACTTAGCGGCAGAAATCCAGTAACGCCCACTAGTATTCGGGTTACGAAAAAGAGGAGAGCGCTCTTATGGCAGCTATCAAATCAGTAATCGCACGCGAGATTCTCGATTCCCGAGGTAATCCAACTGTCGAAGTCGAAGTGCTCCTCGACAATGGGGTGCGCGGTGTCGCTGCGGTGCCTTCTGGTGCATCAACAGGAGCGCATGAGGCGGTTGAACTTCGCGATGGAGGCGCCCGTTACGGTGGCAAAGGCGTGTTGACAGCGATTGCTGGAATCGACAAAGAATTGGCTCCTGCCATTATCTCGATGGATCCGACTTCGCAACGAGCAATTGATGAGAAGATGATTGCGCTCGATGGGACTACGAATAAATCGCGATTAGGTGCAAATGCGCTACTTGGTATTTCACTGGCCTGTGCAAAGGCAGCTGCACAAACAAACTCGGAACCACTTTTTGCTTTCTTAGGTGGGAGTTCGGCAACGCTACTCCCAGTTCCGATGATGAATATTTTAAATGGTGGAGCGCATGCTGATACCAATGTTGATATTCAAGAATTCATGGTGGCTCCATTTGGTGCCGCTAATTTTGCTGAATCACTCCGTTGGGGCGCAGAGATTTATCACTCACTCAAGTCAGTACTCAAAAAGCGCGGCTTGGCTACCAGCATTGGAGATGAGGGTGGATTTGCACCTAATCTGAAGAGCAATCGCGAAGCGCTTGATCTAATTCTCGATGCAATCTCAGGTGCAGGTTTCGCAGCTGGAAAAGATGTTGGATTGGCACTCGATGTTGCTGCTACAGAATTCCACGAAGGTGGCAAATACACCTTTGAAGGGAAGGCGCTGAGTTCTGAAGAAATGATTGCGTATTACCGAGAGCTCGTTGGCGCCTACCCGCTTGTCTCAATCGAGGATCCACTCGATGAGAACGATTGGAGTGGGTGGATTTCCATCACCAAACAACTTGGCGAGCAGGTCCAACTCGTGGGGGATGATCTCTTTGTCACAAATCCGGTTCGACTAGCTGATGGCATCGCTCAAGGAGCAGCGAATGCGCTCCTGGTAAAGGTGAATCAGATTGGCACTCTCACTGAAACGCTTGATGCAGTCGCGCTGGCACACAAGTCGGGTTACCGATCGATGATGAGCCACCGTTCTGGTGAAACTGAAGACACCACAATCGCAGACCTTGCGGTAGCCGCTAACTGCGGTCAAATCAAGACTGGCGCCCCTGCTCGTTCGGAACGGGTTGCTAAGTACAATCAATTACTACGCATCGAAGAGTTACTCGGAAGCCGAGCAACCTTCGCGGGTAAGGGAGCGTTTCCTCGATTCAAAGGGTGACGTGTAAGCGAAAGGGTGCCGATAAAAGTGGCGGTTAAACGTGGTGTCACTGCTCGCTTCATCGCGATTTCAGTCGTCGTATTCATTATTGCAGTGACAATCGCACCACCTGCGCAACGGTATTTCACTCAGCGAGCGCAGATCAATGCTATCGAAGCTGAGATAGATAGCAGTAAGTCACGCTTAGCGGAAGCCGAGATCGAGTTACAAAAATGGCGAGATCCCAATTATGTGAAATCGCAAGCGCGCGAACGTCTCCATTTTGTCCTTCCAGGTGAACGTCAATACCTTGTCATTGGTGTAGAGACTGAAGCGAGTGCGGTAGCGAAGAAGAAGACGCCAATAGCAACTAAGCAATTTGGCAGTGCGCCTTGGTATACAAAATTAATCTCTTCGATTCAGCAAGTAGCGGCAGGGACGAGCGCAGTAAGGGAATGAGTAGTGAAAAGCTTTCACGACTTCCCAATGAGCGTGACTTGGAAATAATCAAGAATCAACTTGGACGCACCCCGCGCGATGTACACGCTGTTGCACACCGATGCCCTTGCGGAGAAGTCGATGTTGTTGAAACTCCACCTCGGCTCAGTGATGGGACTCCGTTTCCAACATTTTTCTACGCGACCTGCCCTCGGTTAACTGGCGCAATCTCGACGTTGGAGAGTTCGGGATTGATGGCCGATATGAACGAGCGGTTAGCAAAGGACGCAAAGCTTCAGGGTGAGTACTTCTCGGCTCACATTGACTATATGGCAACTCGTGAAGCCTTAGGAATGGATGTTCCAGAGGTGCATGGAATCTCAGCGGGTGGAATGCCCGATCGGGTTAAATGCTTACATTCACTTATTGCGCATTCACTAGCCGCAGGCGAAGGAGTCAATCCGCTCGGCGATGAAGCGCTAGCGAAACTTCCGGTTTGGTGGAGTGAACATCCTTGCGCTCAATTTGTTATAGAAGAGCGTGAGAACAATTAGCACAGTAGCGGCGATTGATTGTGGAACTAATTCCATCAGATTGTTGATTTCCCACGATGGGCGAGAGATTCTCCGCGAGATGGAGATTGTTAAGCTTGGCGAAGGCGTCGATAAGACAAAGAACTTCTCGCCAGCGGCTGTAGAACGCACATTGATTGCACTCCGCAGGTTTAAAGAATTAATCGACCAACATGACGTTTCGCGGGTGCGATTTTGTGCGACGAGTGCAACGCGTGATGCGCAGAATCGAGAGATATTTACAGGCCCCGTAGCAGCAATCTTGGGCGTTACACCTGAAGTCATCGTCGGAATCGAAGAGGCCCGCCTCTCTTTTCTCGGTGCAACGTCGGAGCTCCCGTCAACCGATTCGCCCTTTCTCGTCGTAGATATTGGTGGTGGTTCCACGGAGTTTGTGATGGGCGAGCGCAGCGTGAGCGCGGCTATCAGCGTTGATATCGGTTGCGTGCGTATGACTGAGCGCCACTTCACTAGCGATCCGCCAACAGCTAGCCAAATCGCTTCAACGAGAGAAGATGTCAATCGCGCAATCGACCAAGTTGAAGACGCAGTACCGATTAAATCAGCGAAGACACTTGTTGCGGTAGCTGGAACTGCAACAACTGTTGCAGCAGCGGCGCTCGAATTGCCAGCCTACGATCGATATGCAATCCATGGTGCACGAATATCTGCCGAACGCACCCTTGAAATCTCAGCTTGGTTGTTAACTCTCACTAGAAAGGAGCGCGCAGCCTTGGGGTATATGCATCCAGGAAGAGTGGAAGTCATTGCAGCTGGTGCCCTTGTGCTTGCCGAGATAATGAAACGCACCGGGGCCAAGGAATTTATCGCGAGTGAACGGGACATCCTTGATGGCATCGTTGCAACTCTTAAGTGATGAGATCACTGGATGCCAAAAATGTCCGCGATTGGTTTCATGGCGTGAAGAAGTCGCACAGAT
>CAZZFG010000017.1:0-8020 GCA_964653345.1 uncultured Bifidobacterium sp.
GCCTCTGGTGGAGTTCGTGTAGATCTGGCTGGCCGCTCTTCAGTTCCCGGTTTATATGCATGCGGGGAAACTGCATGTACTGGAGTTCATGGCGCCAATCGATTAGCGTCCAATTCACTTCTTGAAGGGCTAGTTTTTGCTGCGCGAATCGCAGATGACATCCATATGACCTTACGTAAATTTAAACGGGAAGAGCCAGTAATGATGTCGAGTGCGGAGATTCTGATTGCACCAGAGTCGCGCACAGAGATTGCAAATGCGATGAGTGTTGGCGCCGGAGTAATTCGTACGCGAGCATCACTAGAGAGTACTGCGCAGCGTTTAGAAGAAATCAGCCGATCAGTGAGTGATAAGCCATGTGTGGAAGCCTGGGAAGCGACAAATCTCTTCACCTTGGCACAAGTTATTGTCGCATCTGCGCTCATCCGTGAGGAGACCCGAGGTTCGCATTGGCGCGAGGATTTTCCGAATGAGTCTGATGCATGGTTGCGACGGATAGTTGAGCAAATGGATGGCGCAGGCAAACTTACCCATCGTTTCGAAGAGGTGAACAATGATTGATCGAGATCTTTTAATTGCGCGAATCGATGCAGCTATTGCTGAGGATTTTGTAGGTGCACTAGATGTCACCACAGCTGCGACGATTCCAGCAAATCAACGCTGCATAGCGGAGTTTCGGACTCGCAAAGCTGGCGTGGTTTCTGGAATAGATGTTGCAATTGTTGTGATTGATCGCGTATGCACCGGCGGTTACGAAATACTTTCACGAATCTCAGACGGAAATCAGGTAGGTGCTGGTGTAACCGTGCTCAAAGTTGCTGCGCGCACGCGAGAGATGCTCGTTGCTGAACGAACGGCATTGAATTTTCTCTCAAGGCTCTCAGGTATTGCTACTGCAGCAAATACCTGGGTAGCTGCAATCTCTGGGACTAACGCAAAGATTCGAGATACCCGGAAAACAACTCCTGGTTGGCGCGATCTAGAGAAGTACGCGGTACTTTGCGGTGGCGGAGTAAATCACCGACTTAACCTTGCAGAGAGCGCGCTACTCAAAGACAACCACATTGCAGCTGTCGGTGGTATCACGGCAGCAGTAGCCGCGATTAAGAATCATTTCCCTGGGATTTTGATTGAAGTAGAAATTGATCGCCTAGATCAATTGGAAGAGGCAATTTCTGCGGGAGTCGAAGAGGTACTGCTCGATAACATGACGCCTGAGCAATGTCGCGAAGCTGTCCGAATCACAAATGGTCGCGTGAAGCTAGAAGCTTCCGGTGGAATCTCGTTAGATCGAGTTCGCGAGTATGCCGAAGCTGGCGTCGATTACATAGCAGTTGGTGCAATCACACACTCAGCACCGATTCTCGATATCGGTCTTGATATAAGCGAGGTTAAATAATGCTGTTAACAATCGATGTCGGTAATACCAATACAGTGTTAGGTATCTTCGATGGTGATGAGATTCTGCACTCATGGCGGGTGAAGACAGATACTCGTGACACCGCTGATGAATTATGGATAAAGTATCGATCACTGGTTGAAGATTATGAAATAGATGGAATCTCACTCTGTTCGACAGTGCCTGCCGTCTTGCGCGAGCTGCGCACCATGCTCACCCGGCATTACTCAGATATCCCATCGACGATTCTGGAACCTGGAATAAAGACGGGAGTACCGCTACTCGTTGATAACCCCAAGGAGATCGGTTCTGATCGCATCGCAAATACTTTGGCGGCACATACCTTGTTTGGTCAGGATGGTGCAGTGATTGTTGTCGACTTCGGCACCTCAACAAATCTCGATGTGGTTTCGGTAAAAGGGGAGTTCTTAGGTGGCGCGCTCGCACCCGGAATCGAAATCTCGGTGGATGCACTCGCTGCACGCGCGGCACAATTGCGGAAAGTAGAGTTAATCAAACCGCGCTCACCAATTGGCAAGAACACAGTTGAAGCGCTCCAATCTGGCACTATCTATGGATTTGCGGGACAAGTGGATGGACTTGTTCGTCGAATTAGCGATGAGTTAGCTGAAAGCGGCGGCGCACACATCACCGTTGTGGCAACTGGGGGACTTGCCAGCCTCGTGATTGATGAGTGTGAAACGGTTGATTTCCATGAGCCAGACCTCACGCTCATTGGGTTGCGACTTGTCCACGAGCGGAACCACTAAGCCGGTACCCTCTACTCATGGCGGAATCAGAGCTCAATGGCGCCTCCGAGGTCGATGATCTTCCGGAGCAGATGCAGGTCCGTCGACAAAAGCGCGATTCACTTCTTGCAGGTGGGCAAGAGCCCTATCCAGTCGCGGTACCAAGAACCTCGTCATTGAAAGCCGTTCGTGAGAAGTTCGGCCATCTAGAAGTTGATGTAAAGAGCGGTGCGATTGAGAGTGTGACTGGACGCGTTATTTTCAAACGTGATACCGGAAAGCTTGCCTTTGCAACGCTACGTGAGGGCGACGGTACTGAGCTCCAAGCGATGTTCTCTCTTGATCAAGTTGGCGCAGAAACTTTGGAACAATGGAAAACATTTGTAGATTTAGGTGATCTAGTTAGCGTCACCGGTGAAATCATCACTTCTAAACGCGGTGAACTCTCAGTACTTGCCACAAGTTGGCAGATGGCAGCAAAAGCTCTGCGTCCACTTCCAGTCGAACATAAACCGCTCTCAGAAGAGACTCGAGTGCGACAGCGCTACGTCGACTTAATTGTTCGTCCTGAGGCGAGAACAATTGCGCGCCTGCGTCCTGCAGTAATGACATCGTTGCGTTCATCATTTGCCGCACGTGAATTTGTCGAAGTCGAAACACCAATGTTGCAAGTGCTGCACGGTGGCGCAGCTGCTCGCCCTTTCAAAACTCATATTAATGCTTATGACATGGAGCTCTTTTTACGAATCGCTCCTGAGTTATATCTCAAGCGATGTCTAGTCGGTGGAATCGAAAGAGTTTTTGAGATTAACCGAAACTTTAGAAACGAGGGCGCCGACTCGAGCCACTCTCCTGAATTTGCCATGATCGAGTCGTACCAAGCATATGGAGACTGGCGCGATGGAATGGAACTTACTCGTGGCCTAGTTCAGGAAGCTGCGAATTCGATCTTCGGCACAACTGTCGTAAAACATTTTGATGGACGCGAGAGCGACCTTGGTGGAAAGTGGCAAGAAATTTCGCTCTTTGATTCTGTCTCGCACGCTTTAGGTGAGGAAGTAGCACCACACACCTCATACGAGAAATTGGTCGAGTATGCGAAGAAGGTCGGGTTAGGCGTGGATCCAAAGTGGATTCATGGCAAGCTCGTTGAAGAGCTTTTCGAGCATCTAGTGATCGAAACTTTTACTGGGCCAACTTTCGTTATGGGTTATCCGGTAGATACCTCGCCACTTGTTCGCAGCCATCGCGAACTGCCAGGAGTAGTTGAAAAATGGGATCTTTATGTAGATGGCTTTGAGTTAGCCACTGGATATTCAGAGTTGGTCGATCCCGTTATCCAACGCGAACGCTTAGTCGCCCAAGCGCAACTTGGCGCAAAGGGTGATCTTGAAGCGATGGCGCTCGATGAAGACTTCTTGCGCGCGCTCGAAGTGGGTATGCCTCCGACAGCGGGAATGGGAATGGGTGTCGATCGTCTACTCATGGCGCTAACTGGCCTTGGCATCCGAGAGACAATTCTCTTTCCGTTGGTTAAACCCGAATGAACCCGATAATCAGACCTGCAAAGACCTCTGATATCAAAACAATCAGAGCGATGATCGACGAATATGCGCTGCAGCGACGCTTACTCTCAAAGGAAACAGTCACGCTTTACGAAGATGTTCAAGAATTCACTGTCGCTGAGCTCGATGGTGAGGTAGTTGGTTGTGGAGCGCTCCATATTCTCTGGGAAGACTTGGCTGAAGTTCGCACAATGGCGGTAAGAGAGAGTTTGCGCAAACACGGAATCGGACACATGATTCTTGATCGAATCATCACGCGCGCAATCGAAATTGGCGTTAAAAGATTGTTCTGCCTCACTTTCGAAACTGACTTCTTTGCTAAACATGGTTTTGTTGAAATTCAGGGAGCCCCAGTTGCTCCTGACGTTTACCAACAACTACTTCGTTCCTACGATGAAGGTATTGCAGAATTTCTCGATTTAGAATCTGTGAAACCAAATACGTTAGGAAATACCCGAATGTTAAAGGTTCTCTGAGAACACCTTGCTACGCGCGACGTTATTTCTACACGGTGGCAATGAATTTCATGCAGATAGTGATGACTCTTTTGAATTTGATGATTTTTTTGTTAAATCGATAATTGGTGCGCGGGTAGGAATCTTCCCAGGTGCGAGCGTAAGCGAGCGGGATAAAGTTGCAACAGTCGCATTTGCCTCAGGGTATTTTTCTTTACATGGTGTGGAGCTGGCAGAAATCGCAGAAATATCAACAGCAACACTGGCTCAAGTAGATGCGCTGATCCTTCCTGGTGGTTCGCCGGTGAAACTTCTGAGCGAGTTAGCACCGCATAAAGCCGAGCTGGAAGAGTTCTTCCAGCGTGGGGTGATTTATGGTGCGAGCGCAGGGGCGATGGTATTGGGGCGCGGATTCACGATGGGCGGTAGCTGGCATCCAGGCTTGGCCCTTGGAGAGTTCGAGGCGTTAGTCCACTTTCGAGGCGAGTTACCGGCCCGACCAGGTCTGCTCTATGGGCTGCCAGAGGGACAGGGGCTAGCAGTAGCCAATACTGGCGAAATCCTGGCTAAATCTAGTGGGGTCGAAATTCGGGCATAAGTGGGCTGGCGCTGGCGTTATACCGTTCACAAGCGGGGCGAGAAAATCGAGATGAACTCTTCCCCTCTCCAGCTCTAGGCTTAGGGCAGGCGAGAGCAGTAGTTAGAAGTTCAGAGAAGTACAGAGAAAAACAAAAGGAGCATCATGTTTGAGCGCTTTACAGATCGGGCCCGCCGCGTAGTCGTATTGGCGCAAGAGGAAGCTCGGATGCTCAACCACAATTACATTGGCACTGAACACATCCTGCTTGGCCTCATTCATGAGGGCGAAGGGGTAGCTGCCAAGGCGATGGAATCGCTCGGCATCTCGCTCGAGGCGGTACGCGCGCAAGTTGAAGAGATCATCGGCCAAGGGCAGCAAGCGCCAAGTGGCCATATCCCATTCACCCCCCGCGCAAAGAAAGTTTTAGAACTCTCACTCCGTGAGGCGCTTCAGCTTGGCCATAACTACATCGGGACTGAGCACATCTTGCTTGGTCTGATTCGTGAAGGTGAAGGCGTTGCCGCACAAGTTCTCGTTAAATTAGGCGCCGACCTTAATCGCGTTCGCCAACAAGTAATTCAACTGCTCTCCGGTTATCAAGGCAAAGAAGCGGTTGCCAGTGGTCCTGCTGAGGGAACCCAATCGACCTCGCTTGTATTAGATCAATTTGGTCGCAATCTCACTTCAGCTGCGCGCGAAGGAAAGCTCGATCCAGTTATCGGACGCGAGCGCGAGATTGAGCGCGTCATGCAAGTGTTATCACGTCGCACCAAGAACAACCCAGTACTTATTGGTGAACCGGGCGTCGGAAAGACTGCAGTCGTTGAGGGGCTTGCGCAAGCAATCGTAAAAGGCCACGTTCCAGAGACGCTTAAAGATAAGCAGCTCTACTCACTTGATTTAGGTGCGCTGGTCGCAGGTAGCCGCTATCGCGGAGATTTCGAAGAGCGCTTGAAGAAAGTTCTCAAAGAAATTCGTACTCGCGGTGACATCGTCCTTTTCATCGATGAGATTCATACGCTTGTCGGTGCAGGCGCTGCCGAAGGTGCGATTGACGCAGCAAGCATCTTGAAGCCAATGCTTGCTCGTGGTGAACTCCAAACGATTGGCGCTACCACGCTCGATGAGTACCGCAAACATCTTGAGAAAGATGCAGCGTTGGAGCGGCGTTTCCAACCTATTCAAGTCTCCGAGCCAACAGTTGCGCAGACAATCGAGATTCTCAAAGGACTTCGCGATCGCTACGAGGCCCATCACCACGTCTCAATCTCCGATGGTGCGCTCGCCGCAGCTGCAAATCTTGCAGATCGCTATGTAGCCGATCGATTCTTGCCAGATAAGGCTATTGACCTCATTGATGAGGCTGGATCACGACTACGCATTCGACGCATGACTGCGCCACCAGATCTTCGCGAATTTGATGATCGCATCGCAGCGGTGCGACGCGAGAAAGAATCAGCTATTGATGGCCAAGACTTCGAAAAGGCAGCAGCTCTTCGCGATAAAGAGAAGACGCTCATCCTTGAGAAAGTCGAACGCGAAAAAACATGGAAAGCAGGGGATCTTGATCAAGTCTCTGTTGTCGACGAAGAGTTGATTGCAGAAGTCCTTGCATTCTCCACAGGCATTCCAGTTGTTAAGTTGACTGAGGAAGAGACCGCGCGTCTTCTTAAGATGGAAGATGAGCTCCACAAGCGCGTTATTGGCCAAGAGCAAGCAATCAAGGCGCTCTCTCAGGCAATTCGTCGCTCACGTGCAGGTCTGAAAGATCCAAAGCGCCCTGGCGGCTCCTTTATCTTCGCTGGCCCATCCGGTGTTGGAAAGACCGAGCTCTCCAGAACGCTCGCTGCATTCTTATTTGGTGATGAGAGCGCATTGATTCAACTTGATATGAGCGAGTATGCAGAGCGCCACACCGTATCGCGTCTCTTCGGTTCACCTCCGGGATATGTCGGTTACGACGAGGGCGGTCAACTCACAGAGAAAGTTCGACGTCGACCATTCTCGGTTGTGCTCTTCGATGAAATCGAAAAGGCGCACCCAGATATCTTCAATTCACTTCTCCAAGTGCTTGAAGATGGACGCCTCACAGATGCGCAAGGACGCGTTGTTGACTTCAAGAACACTGTCATCATCATGACCACCAACTTAGGAACGCGTGATGCCTCAAAGCCGGTCAACCTTGGCTTTGCAAATAGCGGCGATGCGCTTACCTCTTACGATCGGATGCGCGCGAAGGTGACTGATGAATTGAAGTCACATTTCCGCCCAGAATTCCTCAATCGTATTGATGACATCATCGTCTTCCATCAGTTGAGCCAGAATGAGATTGTTCAGATTGTCGATCTCATGATCAGCGGCGTTGACTCTCGCCTTAAAGATAAGGACATGGGGCTCGAGCTCACTCCAGCTGCGAAGAACTTATTGGCTGCGAAGGGATATGACGCTGCGATGGGCGCACGACCATTACGTCGGACAATCCAACGCGAGATTGAAGATGTTCTCTCCGAAAAGCTTCTTTTCGGCGAAATGGGAGCGGGTGAATTAGTCCTGATTGATGTAGAGGGCGAGGGTAGCGATGCCCACTTCACCTTTAAATCGACGCCAATTGCTTCGACCCCTGACACGCCAGAGGATCTGCAAGAGGCTCCTACGCCCTAAATACTAATTGGCAAGGCTAAAGCGCTTGCCTCTCTTCTCGATGAGTCCATCATCAAGGAGCGAGGCGAGCGCTTTCTCGTATTGCGAACGATCACTCCAGATTTTCTGTAGCTCTGATTCAGTGATGTCAGAGTTCTCGCGAAGCACCTGCATAATCACGCCTCGGCATTGACGATCACTGCCATGCCATTTCGCTTGTTGCGTGTTCTTGCCTATTCCTACTTCCTGTGGATAGCCAATTGCGCGCCATAGACATTGATTCTTTAGTGGGCATGCTTCGCAGAGTGGGGTGCGTGCTTTGCAAATCAGCGCACCTAGCTCCATAGTCGCTGCAGCCCACGTTCCGTCGTCACCCTTAGGCGCTAGCTGGCGAGCGAGTTCGCGCTCAGCATTATTCGGTGCAGCGGTAGGTGCGCTCTTGCCTTGCCAACATCGGGCGTAGAGCCTTCGGATATTGATATCGAGAACAAGCTCTCCTCGCTTAAATGCAAAGGCAGAGATTGCTGCTGCGGTGTATTCACCGATACCGGGGAGCGAACGGAGCACGGGTAGCTCGGTCGGAACTGCACCGTTGTGATCGCGGACGATGATCTGTGCGCATTCGTGTAAAC
>CAZZFG010000017.1:8120-11986 GCA_964653345.1 uncultured Bifidobacterium sp.
GTCGGAACTGCACCGTTGTGATCGCGGACGATGATCTGTGCGCATTCGTGTAAACGTTTAGCGCGACGCGGATAGCCAAGGCGACCCCATTCGCGGAGCGCATCACTTAATGGAGCGCGGGCAAGATCTGCTGGCGTTGGCCAGAGCTCCATCCACCGTTGCCACTGCGGCAACACTCGATGAACTGGAGTTTGTTGCAACATAAATTCACTGACGACAACGCCCCATGGAGTGCTCTTGCGCCACGGTAGATCACGCTTATTTTGGTGAAACCATTCGAGAAGTACATCCATGAGTTATCACTTCTGATTATGTGGCAGGAGTTTGACCTTTTCGAGCGCCTGCGCAAGGCGATGCACTTCGACGATATCCATCCCAGGGACTTTAACTTCACTTCCTGCAGGAAGAATCGCCTTTTTAAATCCAAGTCGGTACGCCTCTTGTGCACGTTGCTGAAGCCCATTTACGCGACGTATCTCGCCTGCAAGTCCGACCTCGCCAATTGCAATGAGATCAGGCGGAAGTGCGAGGTTGACCGCAGCAGATGCGACGGCAAGTGCCAGGGCTAGATCAACGGATGGTTCGACAAGTTTCATTCCACCAACAGTGGCAACGTATGCATCACGTCCGGCGAGGTTGACCCCAGCGCGAAGTTCGAGCACAGCGAGTGTCATCGCACATCGCGAAGAGTCAAGGCCGCTAGTCACGCGACGAGCGTTGCCATAATCGCGATCTTTTTCTACCCCTACTAGCGCTTGAATTTCAGCAACGAGCGCGCGCCGCCCTTCGAGCGCAACAGTGAGGCAGGTGCCTGGCACTGGCTCGGCATGACGAGTAGTGAAGAGCCCGGTGGGATCGGCAACTCCGGTGATGCCGCCATCGTGGAGATCAAAACATCCAACTTCATCAGTTGCCCCAAAACGATTCTTTACTGCGCGAATTAATCGGAGCCGAGAGTGGCGATCGCCTTCGAAATTTAAGACAACATCGACGAGGTGCTCGAGTAATCGTGGGCCAGCAATCGAACCATCTTTTGTGACATGCCCAACGAGGATCACAGTGATACCGCGCTCTTTCGCGATTCGAATTGCAGTATTTGCCACCTCGCGAACTTGGGTGATGCTTCCCGGTGAACTATCAAGCGCGCTACTTGCGATTGTTTGGATTGAGTCGATGATTAATAAATCAGGTTGCACACGATCAACATGCGAAATCAGCGCTGCAAGATCAGTCTCGGCGGCGAGCCAGAGTGAAGGATCAATTGCTTTGAGTCGTTCAGCGCGTAAGCGAACTTGAGCCGCCGATTCTTCACCAGTGAGATAGAGGCTTGTTAATCCATTTCGAGCGCTTTCGGCAGCGACAGTTAATAAGAGAGTTGATTTTCCAACTCCTGGTTCGCCGGCGAGTAAGAGCACGCCGCCAGGGACCAATCCACCGCCGAGGGTGCGATCAAGTTCAGCGACACCGCTCGAGCGCGATTGTGCAGCTGCAAGATTTACTTCGCCAATTGGCGTTGCAGGCGCAGCGACTGCGCCGGGAAGTAAGGTGATTTTTCGCGGTGTTAGGCCAGCGCTCTCTTCAACGCTGCCCCACGCCTGACATTCGCCACAGCGGCCAACCCATTTTGTCGTGCTCCAGCCGCACTCGGTGCAGCGAAAGGGATCGCGTACGGGTGCTTTGGCCATACCAGCAGCCTAGAGCGAACTACCGACTCGTGCCCTCTTGGGCGCCGTTACTGGCTAGGAGCGTGGCGGGGTGGACCTGAAGTAGCGGCAGGAGTTTTGGCGAGGCTTGGCGTCGCGCTTCCATCCGTGCATCACAAATCTCTTTGAGCACTGCGTAGGCCTTTGGGCCCATCAATTTAATCAATTCGTAAGCATTAGAGATGTAGACCGGATCTTTGCCATGGTGCGCTTCAGAGTTGCTGGTGCAATACCAGTCGAACTCAACTCCACCAGGTCCCCAGCCACGGCGTTCGTACTCACCGATGACAGTAACTTGTAGCACTTCATCATCACCAAGATCTAACTTCTCAAAAGAGCGACGAATCGGAAGTTGCCAACAGACATCAGGTTTAGTTTCCACAAAGTGGATGCCTTCGCGAATTGCTAAATGATGAAGCACGCATCCCATTTCGCCCGTAAATCCAGGCGCTTCGTGCCCTTTGCGATTGAGAAATATGCAACCGTTGTGCACGTTACGAGTCTTACGCTCGTTATCTTCATCAACTTCACTGATATTTAACTTTCCACCTTTGCGCTTTGGCTGCGCTTCATCGAAGAATTGCCATTCACTTCGCTTCAATTTCGCTGCATACTTAAGTACGCGCTTCTCATCATCGTTATCGGAGTACATCGCACCTTCAGAGCAGCATCCATCATGCGGAGTCTGCTCATAAATTCCTTGGCAGCCATTTCCGTAGATACAACTCCAACTCGATGTTAACCAGGTGATGTCGCAACGGAATCTGTCACCATCAGGGTCAGCGGGGTCGACGAACTCAACCCACTCACGGGGGAAATCGGGCTTTACCTCAGGCACAGGAGGAACAATAGAGGTATCTGACGCTAGGCTTTAACACATGGGTTCACTGGCACTCATAGGTGCAGGCGCGATGGGCGAGGCGATACTTGCTGGCCTAATCAAGGCAGGTACCCCAGCTCATGAGATAGGCATCATCGAAAAACGGCCTGAACGGAGCCAAGAGCTGGTTGCACGATATGGCGTGCGGGAATTGCGAGATTTGCAGGGTGTTTCACACTGCTTCCTCGTGGTGAAACCGAACGACTTGCAGGCGACGTTAGCTACTTACGGACCAGGTTTACCTGAGAGCGCGCTGGTGATCTCCATCATCGCGGGCAAGCCGACATCTTTCATTGAAAGCTTGATTCCACATCGAGTGGTGCGAGTAATGCCCAACACTCCAGCCTTAGTAGGCGCGGGAATGGCTGCGATCTCCGCAGGTAGTCGTGCTCATGATGGAGATATCGCCGAAGTCGAGCAACTGCTTGCTGGAACGGGAAAGGTGATTCGCGTCGATGAGTCGCTGCAAGATGCAGTGACTGCTGTGAGTGGTTCTGGGCCGGCTTACTTCTTCCGCATCGTTGAGGCGATGATTGCTGCAGGAATGGAACTAGGCCTTACCCAAGAGGTAGCCAAAGAGTTAACAATTCAAACGCTAATTGGCGCAGGGAAGATGCTCGCCGAAAGTGGCGCAGAGCCGGGAACTTTACGAGCGAATGTAACTAGTCCAAATGGCACTACCGCCGCTGCGCTGAAAGTTATGGATGAAAGTGGAATCGGTGAAATCTTCTCTAAAGCGTTGTTAGCAGCTCGAGATAGATCGCGTGAACTTGCCTCAGGATGACACGTCACTTCAAATTCTGCGTAGCTGTAGCTACTGCAATAACTTTTAGCTGCATCACCTCTGTCACCACCGCAACTCTCAACACAGCATCAGCCGCGCCTAAGATTCCACTCATCAAGAGCTCTGCGAGCGTTGCGATCTCCGAGGCATCTGGGGCAATTGATCTCATCCGATTTCAGCAAGGTTTTATCGTTGCTGGTTATAACAACGAAGACCGGAGTTTTCTCGCGTTTGTAGATAGCAAAGGCGCAGAAATGTGGCGATCCAATCCATTGGGAAATCAGGAAGGATTCATCACGGCTATAGCCGCCTCAGGCACCTCAATTTTTGTCGCGGGGGTTTCACAAGGGGCGGTGCAGATTTCACCAATTGTGGGCGGAACACCTACCCCAAGTGCTGCTGCAACTCCGTTGGTAAGCACAACGCCAACACCCACTCCCACGCCCGCTACTGGGGCAACCAAAACCATCCCGCTTGTAAATCCAGATAATGTGGTCGT
>CAZZFG010000018.1:0-7793 GCA_964653345.1 uncultured Bifidobacterium sp.
AAGATGGCGAAAAGCTCAGGGAACGTCCTGCATGTAGCGGATGTGATCGAACGAAAAATCGACCCGCTCTCGCTCCGGTTACTCTTTATGGAAAGTCATTATCGGACCCAGATGAATCTGACATGGGAGAGCATTGAGGCTGCACACACCACCTTGAAGCGTTGGCGAAGGAAGATCGCATCGTGGCCAACTGGTGGTCAAGTCGACCTGGCAATCACTTCGGCAATTACCAAATTTTTTGCAGATGACCTTGATACTGGCTCGGCGCTCTTGTTACTGCGTAAGTTCGAGAAGGATGAGCAGATTTCAGAGGCGGATCGACGAGCAACATTCCTTGCACTCGATGAGCTGCTCGGACTTGCACTCGATCGAATGCCACCAATCGAGCTCCCCTTAGAAGCGCACGCAATTTTGCAAGCGCGCGCGGAAGCACGAGTGCAGCGAGATTGGCAATTAAGCGATCAGTTGCGCGATCAACTATTAGAACTTGGCGTGCACGTCAATGACGGGCCAGAGGGACAGAGCTGGGAGCTGATTTAGTTACCGAGGGATTTTTGCACTGACAATGGTGGGTTCATCCACTTAGCCTCTGGATTGGTACAGATGATTCGATCTTCGGCGCGATAGCGAGTGCGGTACTTCTCCCGCTTGAATTCGGCACCATCGCGCTTGAGAATTCGCCAGACATCAATTGTGAAGCCTGGTACTCCCTCTTGGAAGATGCACTCTTTTGCATCGTTCTCTAAAACCTTGAACGGAACTTGCTTGGTTCGTGGTCCTGATTCAGTCTCGACATCAACGAATTTCGTGCCATAGATAGTTACTGTCACTGATTTGTTCGTGTACGAAGTATCGACAAAGATTGGATTTCCGGAGTTATTGCGGAACTTCACATCTACATTCGGCCACGCTACAGTCGATTCGCGTCCGGCCGGATATCGTGAAATGTAAAAACTATGTGGTTTATGTTGGACAAGTTCCAAACCGCTAAACCATGCAGCATTCCAGGTTGTAGTAGCAACTTGGGATACGCCACCTCCCCAATCTTTCTTGAAGACTCCCCTGTCGATCATGATTCCCGGTACGAACCCTCGCGCCTCTGTTCGCTCACCTACTGCTTTGTTATAGCTAAATACATCTCCAGGCTTAACGATTACGCCATCCATCCAGCGCGCTGCGCGATGGATGTTGGTTAATCGATATTCTGCATAAGGAAAATAAGTAGTGAAAGTTCCAATGACCTCTTTGATTCCTAATCCGCCAGCCATCTCAGTTGTTATTTTCGCGGCGACCGGTTCAGGGGTAAGAGTTACCTGACGTTGAGTTCCGACTTTATCGAGCACCGCGATGAGCGCATCGCTCAACTTTTCCTCTGGAACATCCAATCCATCACGCGATGGTTGGACGCGCGGCGCTCCATCAGTCATAGTGAATGACGCATTGACTGGTTCAACTACATTCGAAGTCCAAGATTTGCCAACCAGATTTATGAATGTCCCTTTTAGCCACTTTGCCTCGAGTTTGCCGTTGCGGCCAGGAACATATGTCAATGCTTGCGAGATTATCTGGGGTGAGATTGAGATTGTAATCGGCTTTTCAATATTAAGAATTATCGATAACGGCGCAGAGGTGGCTGCTTGGGCAAAAGTAACCAGTTCCTCTGCCTCAGAATCACTAATCTTTGCCTTGCGCTTCTTTAGTGGAATTTCAATAACATCAGAGCGAAGCCAACGTGCAGAAATTGCTGCGAGCGCTGCATCGCGATCAATCGCCTTACCTTCTCGAGCTTTGACCAATTTGGGTTTAAGCCCATCATAAATAATGTCGGCATTCCTTGGCGCAACATTTACTCTCGCTTCAATCACGCGAATTGCCCGGTTAAATTCGCCCTGATTGCTCTCAATTACAGGTTCAACATTCTTCGAACGCAAGAGCATCGAAAAAAGCGATATCGGATTAACACTTCTATCCTCTATCGAGTTGATTGAGCGATCTAGATTGACGCGCAAACCTGACTCAGACGCAGCTAACGCATATTCTCTCTTCTCAATGAGAAGTGCGATCTTGCCTTTTATTGCTTTCTCGCGCGCGGTAGATACCTTTGCAATTGCATCTTCGGTTGACATGCGTGAAATGTCCACGCCCAGCAGCTGAGTCTTTGGTGGGATTGCTCCGCCTACGGCAAGCCAAAGTGCAAACCAGAAGGCGAAAAGGGTAAGTAAGGTTGCTAGGGCGATGAACCCATAAACATGTGGCTTCTTCATATGCTCGTTAGAGCCTCGACCAAATACTTGCCAACATAAGTAGGAACCCTAGGGCCAAGAGCGTATTTCCTGCGCCATTGGACATCACGAGCAATTCATCACCATTGCCGAAGGTCGCACCACGAAGGGTTACTGCGATCCAACCAAGTACAAACCAGAACCTGATGCTCCGCCGGCCAAAGCGCACTCCTATGACCGCGGAGGCAGAAAAGCTACCCAGGAGCGCAATAAGCAAGCCCAACGGAAACCAGCCAAGGTAAAAGTTGTGCACCAGCACGCCGCACCCACCAACGAGAATGCCAACTGCGATACCAATCAAATTTTCCGAGAGACGTCTCATCGTGAACTCACAGGGTAATTCCCGAGAATAAATCACTTTCGTGGCCTTGTGCATCAAGATCTGGGCCGGCCTCTCCCTGTACGCGGGTGTAGTACTCATAACCGAATACCTGCATACCCAATAAATTCGAGAGGGCGAAGAATGGACCATCAACTGCAATCTGTGTGCGATGTGCCTTCATGGCCTCCTTCTTCAATTCAACATATTTGTTGCCATCAATCACGGCATGGACAAATGAATCATCTTTAACGAATGGAATGTCATCTATAGATTCTGCGCCGAAGAAATCGGAGCCAATCTCACGCATCGCATCCATGCCTTTCTGAACTACCGATCTGGGCATGACATTCCAATAAATTTTCGGAATTTGCCACCCTGATTTCCCGCTAATTTCTGCCGCCTTCATCGCCACTCGATGCGCTTGAATGTGATCCGGGTGTCCGTAACCGCCAAACTCATCGTAGGTAACCAGCACATGTGGTGTGAATTCGAGTATGTAGCGCGCTAATAATTGAGCTGCTTCATCACCATCGGCGTTCCAAAAGACATCTGGTCGAGAATTCTGTGGCGCGTCCATCATTCCGCTATCGCGATAACGTCGCTCCGGCGCTCCGAGGTACCAATGCTGATGTACGCCAAGTGCCTGCAGCGCGTTGGCAAGCTCTACTTCACGTATCTCCGCAAGGCGATCGCCCTTGTCGCTCGCTGCATCGGCCAACTCCGGGACCAAAATTTCGCCCTCTTCGCCTCTGGTGCAGGTTACGAGAGCAACGTCGAAGCCTTCGTGAGCATATTTCGCCATCGTTGCGCCATTATTGATGCTCTCATCATCTGGATGGGCATGGACCAAGAGCAGTCGACCTCGCTCTGGCGTAGTGGATGCAGGCATAGATGAAAGGGTACGGTGAATTCCTATGGCCGACACATCGCAACTCTCCTTTCCGCGCCACTCTGCGAAGACTCTGCGGTTCACCCTTGGCGCGCCACGAACCTTCACGCTCTCCCCTGATGGGCAACGTCTGATCTTCGTACGGAGCGCTTCAGGTACCGACCGAATCGGTCGCCTCTACCAATACGACCTCCGTTCGGATGTCGAAGAGTTACTCGTTGATCCGCTCAACTTGCTAGTCGATGGCGAAGAGAAGCTCTCGCCTGAGGAGCGTGCGCGCCGAGAGCGAACACGCGAGGCGGCTGGGGGCATCACTTCATACTCTTCGGATAAGAAATGTGAAGTGATTGCGTTTGTCCTCTCTGGAAAGCTCTATTCACTCGAGATCGCCTCGAAACGAATTCGTGAGGAGGCCAGCGCTGGGATTGTGATTGATCCACAGTTGGCTCCCGATGGAAAATCAATCGCGTACATCACTCCTGAAGGGGAACTACACCTCTCGCGCGAGGGAAAAGTGAAAGTTTTATGTACTCCAGAGAATCCCGAAATTTTTTATGGCACTGCAGAATTCGTTGCAAGTGAAGAGATGTCGCGTCACCATGGTTTTTGGTGGAGCGCAGATAGTAAATCGCTTTTCGTAGAACGATTTGACCAGACTCCCGTGACCAAAATCTTCATAAGTGATCCAGCAAACCCAGAGAGTGAACCACGTGAAGTCCGTTACCCATTTGTGGGAAGCGCGAATGTCATTACCTCGCTCTTTTTACTTGACCTTGAGGAGTTATCTCGAAAAGAGATCACATGGAATCCAGAGCATGAGTATCTCTGCGATGTGAATCCAGGAGATGGCAAAGTTCCACCACTTATTTTGACTATGTCGCGGAACCAACGCCATGCAGAGATTGTGGCTATCGACCCTGAAAGCGCTGATGGACGTGTAATTGCAGAATTGAAAGACACGGCGTGGATTGATCTCGTCGGTGGCGTACCCGCATGGGGCCCCAATGGTGAACTCGTGACGCATGTGATCCATAAGAACACCCATTCAATTGCGGTAAATGGAGAGGTTGTCACGCCAGAGCACCTTCAAGTCGATGGCGTTATTGCAATAGATCGCGATGGCATCACCTTCTCTGGAACCTTTGACCCAACGCAGTCACACATCTATTGGCGCGGTTGGGGCGGTGAATTTGAAGTACTCACCTCTGAACCTGGTGTCCATATGGCGCGAACATCTGGTGGCACGCTCGTGCTTATCTCCAGAGATTTAGCAAGTTACGAAGTTTCAGTCATCATCAAGCGCGATGGGCTAACGAGAAAAATCGCAGCGCACAACGATCGCCCCGAAGTAGATGCCAAACCAGAATTTCTCGTCTTGGGTGAACGCAAATTACGTAGCGCGCTGTTGCTTCCTCAAAATCGAGAGCCAAAGAATCTTCCGCTACTTGTCGATCCGTATGGAGGTCCAGGGCACGCTCGGGTACTCCAGGCTAAGAGCGCGTACGCGGAGGCGCAATGGATTGCCAACCAAGGTTTTGCTGTCCTCATCTCAGATGGACGAGGTACTCCACATCGCGATCCACAGTGGGAGCGTGCGATTGTCGATGACTTATCAACTTTTCCCGTCGATGATCAAGCCGATGCTGTACAAGCCCTGATTGCGACACATCCTGGGTTGATTGACGCTGCACGCGTTGCTATTCGCGGTTGGTCTTTTGGCGGGTACCTCGCAGGGCTTGCCGCAGTTCGCAGACCAGATATCTTTCAAGCTGCGATTATTGGTGCACCGGTTACCGATTTTCGACTCTACGACACTTTTTACACTGAGCGATTTATGGGGCCTGATGCGAAGAGCGTCAATTACGAGAAATCTTCACTACTTAATGAGGCGAAGAATCTCCAAGTGCCCGTAATGATCATCCACGGCATGGTCGATGACAACGTTCTAGTTTCCAATTCATTGAAACTCTCTTCTGCACTCCTTGAGGCAGGGAAAGCACACGAAGTGTTGCCGCTCACAGGAGTTACCCACATGACGCCACAAGAGGTGGTTGCGGAGAATTTGATGTTGTTGGAGCTTGATTTCCTCAAGCGCGCGCTGAAAATTTAAGTGCTTAAAGGGAGTAATTAATAAGTAGGGAGCGAAGTATCTATCTGCTTCGCCCACGCGAGAACTCCGCCACTAACGTGGGTCGCGTCAGAGAAGCCAGCGCCCTTGAGAACAGCTAAGCACTCGGCAGAACGAACGCCACTCTTGCAATGCAAAATGATTGGCTTATCTTGTGGCAACTTCGCAAGCACTGAGCCATCGAGGAATTCCTGTTTCGGGATGAGCACAGAACCTGGGATCCGCACAATCTCAAATTCAGCTGGTTCGCGAACATCAATAAGTAGGAAATTATCTTTGTGATCCATCTTGCTCTTGAGTTGCTCAACGGAGATAGTCGAGCCAGCAATTGCCTCAGTTGCGGCAGTCGAGATGGCGCCACAGAAGCCTTCGTAATCTTCAAGGAGCACTTTTTGTGTCGCATGTGGGCCGCATAGGACGCAATTAGGATCCTTACGAATTTTAACTTTGCGATACGACATCTCTAGCGCGTCGTAAATCATCAATTCACCGATGAGACTCTCGCCGATTCCCGTAATCAGCTTTATCGCTTCTGTTACTTGAATCGAACCAATTGATGCACAGAGCACGCCGAGTACGCCACCTTCAGCGCAGCTTGGCACCATCCCGGGTGGTGGTGGCTCTGGATACAAGCAGCGATAACACGGTCCATATTCCGCCCAGAAAACGCTTGCCTGTCCATCGAAACGGTAGATAGAGCCCCATACGTAGGGCTTGCCGAGCAGAACTGCTGCATCGTTGACCATGTATCGAGTTGCGAAGTTATCGGTGCCATCGATGATCAAGTCGTATTGAGAGAAGAGCTCCATGACATTGGAGTTATCAAGTCGAGTTTCATGAACAACGACTTTTGTATAAGGATTGATTTCGGCAATACTTTCAGCAGCGCTCTGCGCTTTGCTCTTTCCAATATCGCTTTGTCCATGAATGATCTGTCGCTGCAAATTCGATTCGTCGACAACATCGAACTCAACGATTCCCAGCGTGCCAACGCCCGCTGCTGCCAGGTACATCAGGGCTGGCGAACCTAAGCCACCGGCGCCTACACAAAGCACCTTCGCCGCCATGAGGCGTCGCTGACCATCCATTGCAACATCAGGGATAATCAAATGACGGCTATACCGGCGAACTTGGTCGACTGTGAGCGCAGGGCCAGGTTCGACGAGAGCGTGTGGTGATGGTTTCATGGGATGGCTCACACCCCTACTCTGCCATGTTTATTTACTCCGGCTCCACTTGAAGGCCTACCATCGACCCTATGAGTGATGCGAAGGCGCGGCTGCCGCGCGATGAGCGGCGAGCGCAACTTCTAAGCGCTGCGCTCGAGGTCTTCACCTCCGCTGGTTACCACGCAGCTGCGATGGATGAGATTGCTGATCGAGCTGGCGTGAGCAAGCCTGTCCTCTATCAACATTTTCCAAGCAAGCTTGATCTGTATTTGGCAGTGCTCGATCTCCATGTCGACCAGTTGGTCTACTCGATTCAACGCGCTATTGCGTCCACTCACGAAAATGCGGATCGAGTCAGGGCAACTGTAGATGCGTACTTCAATTTCATCGAAGAAGAAGGCGAGGCATATCGACTCCTCTTCGAAAGCGATATGAGCGTGGAGCCAGCAGTCCGTGAGCGGCTGACTCGAATGACCTATGACTGCGCTGCCGCGGTGAGCGCAGTGATTGCTGCAGATACCGGCATCCCCGATGACGCGGCGATGCTGCTAGGAATTGGACTAGTTGGCACGGCACAGTTCACCGCACGTTACTGGCTAGAGCGCGATGGACGCGTACCTCGTGAGGAAGCGGCACGACTGGTTGCAAATCTCCAGTGGCGCGGAATCTCTGGCTATCCGCGAACGCTTGATGAGCGCGGAAAGAAATAAATCGCTAGGGTAGGAATATGAGTACAAAGAAGAGCGCAGAAAGCTCAAGTAACGCAACATCAAGCAAAGTTGAAGTTCGAATTGGCATTAGCGATTCACCACGTGAATTGACGATTGATCTATCAAACAGCGCTGACGAAATCGAAGCGACTGTTGCACGTGCGCTCCACGAAGGTTCGCATGTCTCTTTCACTGATGAGCGTGGCCGTAGACTTATCGTTCCTGCTGCAAAAGTTGGCTTTATCGAAGTGAGCGCGCGTTCCGAGCGAAAAGTCGGCTTCGGAACTAACTAG
>CAZZFG010000018.1:7893-11528 GCA_964653345.1 uncultured Bifidobacterium sp.
CCCGAGAAGATGTCATATGCGCTACGCCTGGAGTTCTCTTTCCCTAATGTGAAAGTTAGGGCCCCTTGCGGATCACAATCGAGAAGTAGCACCTTCTTGCCGTACTCGGAAAAAGCAACCGCCATCGAGAGCGCGCTAGTAGTTCGGCCAACACCTCCAGCGGAGTTTAGAAACGCAAGAATCCTAGACATTATTTTCCATTGACCCTAAATACTCGGGTTACTTGTTGCTAGATCGCGCTGCGTCTTTGCATACGGGCTCGTTCGCAAGAATTCAGGGAGCTTGAGTGCATTGTTTCGAAATGCTCGCAGCGCACGATTGGTTACCAACTCTTGGCCAGGAAAAGTGGGCCAGCCGTACATATCGCGCGCCCATCGGGGTAACGATGCTGCGGCGAGTGTGGCAACTGACGCCCATAACGCTGGAGCGGGAGTTGCGAACCGAAGCGGAATTGACATCGGTGGGAAGGTGAGAAAGACGGAGGTTCGCTTCGCCTCTTCTGTAATTGCGAGCTTGGGTTGGATATCAACCATGTAACGGTTGAGCTCTTCATATGTTGAGGGAACGCTGGCGCGCTCGATTCCCACTAGTTCAGCAAAGATCACCATCTGACCGAGATAATCATCGATCTCTCGCTCAGTAAACGGCGCCCCTGTCCGCAACGCAACATCGACGAATGCATCAACCATCGATGCATGCACCCACAGCAACTCTTCTTGCGTGTCTAATCCCAATCGATGATGAATGGTCCGCACACGTTCTGCAGCGCGGTCAACTTCATTGCGCGGTCCATAGGTCACCAACGCTACGTATTCACCGGTGCGCCGTAATCGCCCCCACGCATCGTCGCGAAAATCGGAGTATTTAGCGACTCCGGCCATCGCAACAGGATGGAGCGCTTGCTCCATAAGCGCACGGATTCCGCCAACGATTAGCGCAGGATCTGAATGGAGGCGTGCAACGACTGAGTCAGCAGCAAAGTAACTCTCGCTCACGGACAACTCCCTAGTTCCTCAATACTTTCGTACTCGAAGCAATCTTTGACCAGGGGTCATGATGCTTACGAATTCTCGTCGAGCCCCGCCCATGGTTGTGCTGGCTCTCGGTCGGCATCGGTACATATCCGAGCGTAATCGCAATATCCGCAAAGCGCTCCCGGAGTAGCGATGAAGCGACCTTGCGCAGTCGCCTCGAGCGCTTCTTCTGCGATGCGCTCTGCTCGTTTCACATGGCGGGCAAGTGAGGCATCATCATGGCGATAGACCGCCTTGGTATCAGAAGGCAGGTGGTGCAGCTCAACTGTTCGACATTTTTTTCGCAGAGTGCGCTCAGCGCCAATTGCGTAGATAGCCAGCGCAAGTGAGCCGCCCGCTTCGATTTCATCGGGTGGGCGCTTTCCCGTTTTGTAATCGACAATCACGAGCTCGTCACCGCGTTCATCGATTCGATCCACTCGCCCAGAGAGCGATAGCCGCTGCGTTGTTGCGCTTACCGTTCGCTCAAGACCGCGAGGTTCAAAACTGGGATCAATTCCTTTTACATACTGACGGACCCATTGCTGAGATCGAAAACGATATCTCTCAGATTGTTCATCATCGCGGAAACCTTCAGAACGCCAATGTTTCGCTACTAACTCTGCACTTCTCTCTTCGGTCCGTTGCTCTTGCGGTAGCGTGAACCATTCTCGGAGCGCGTTATGCACTGCACTTCCCATGCTCGTGTGTCCCCATGGACCGCCGCGAGGTGGTTTTGGGATATCAATGTAGGTGTAGCGATACTTTTTCGGACAATCGAGCCATGTTTCCAATCGATAGGGAGTGCATGCGAAAAGCTTTTCGGGCATGCCATCAAAAGTTGCCTGCAGATGCTGATCGCTCATGCGTTGACAAAAGCGCGTACTGAATCGGCGATCATCTGCACTGCGATAGCGGCGAGTAAGAGTCCAGCAATTCGCGCAATGAGAGTGACACCTGATTTCTTGATGATCTTGATTATTCCGGTTGAGTAAGCCAAAACTAGACCCAACAGAATATGGAGCACGATGATTGCCACGAAGAGTGCAGCCATCATCGAAAGCGAACTACCGGAGCCCGCAGAGTTCGCTTGTTTGACGAAGATAATTGTTGCCACAATCGCACCAGGGCCAGCAAGCAGCGGCGTTCCCAGTGGTACCAGAGCAACACTCACATCTTCCTCGTTACCTTGTTCTTTCTGGTTTCCAGTTAAGAGATTTAAGGCAACGAGAAGGAGTAAGAGTCCGCCTGCCCCCTGTAAAGCAGGAAGTGAGATTTTCAAATAATCCAAAATGAATTGGCCAAAGAGCGCGAAGATGATGATGAGGAGTAAGGAAACGCTTGCTGTTTTCCAGGCGAGCCTGCGCTGCTGCTCTGGAGAGTATTTCGAGACAAGCGAGAGAAAGATTGGCATTACTCCAGGGGGATCGATAATGACAATCAACGTAACAAACACTTGAATACCGAAGGTCAAAGCGCCGACAGCGCCAACGCTTCCATTCATACTGTAAACACCTCGCATCCGGTTCCCTGAGCGAGAATACCCTCCCACACGTTAGGCGCGGTGAGTTCCATGCCAAGTCGCTGCACACCTAGTACGCCGTGATAATCACTTGAGCCCGTTGCATATACATCAAAAGCCCGAGCCAACTCGCGCAGCTCATTTCGCGCAGCATCATCGTGGTCGCGATGATCGACTTCAAGTCCATCTAGACCGTGCGCAAGAAGTTCACCTATTTCGTCAATCGTATAAATCGCACCTCGAGAACCGGCCAAGCCGTGCGCCAAGATGCTCACTCCACCGGCGCTCTTTATTGCAGTGATTGCCTCTTCAGGCGTTGGCGCAAAATGTCCAACATAGAAAGGCGAATCATTATGTAGATACTCGGTAAATGCTTGATCGCGCGAAGATACAACACCACGAGCAACAAGTGCATCAGCTAAATGGGGGCGGCCGACTGTCTGAGCGCTCTCTGAATGTTGTGCAACATCAGCAAAAGAGATATCTATTCCAGCTTCATTTAATAATCCAATAATTTTTTTGATGCGTGGAATTCGATCATCTCGAGTCAACGACATCGTCTGAGTCAGTTGCACATCTAAGGGGTCAAAGAGATATCCCAAAATGTGCACACTCATTCCAGTAGTTGTGCGGCACGAGATCTCCGCTGCTGGAACAATCGTCAACTTTCCAGTACTCGAAGAGGTTGTTGACGCATTCAAGATTTGCCAACCTTCAAGCGTGTCATGGTCAGATATCGCTAACACAGAGATTTCTTCGGTTTTTGCTAACTGCACAAGCTCTGCGGGTGAATTGATGCCATCGCTCACATTGGTGTGCGAATGTAAATCAATTTTCATTAGTCACACTTTCGTTTTGATTTCCCTGCAATTGCGATGTCCGCGATGCCACCAGGCCACTTCCGAAAATCAACAGTGCAATGCCGGGAATTATTCCTGCTGGCGGTAATTGCCCGAGCCACCAGAAAGCCAAGAGCGCACCAACAGGAACCTCGAAGAAGACGATGAGGGAAACCACCGCTGGGTTGACTCGCACAAGCACTTGGTTAAAGAGAGTATGCCCGAGAAGTTGTGCGCCAACAATCAATCCAAGTATGAGTA
>CAZZFG010000019.1:0-11297 GCA_964653345.1 uncultured Bifidobacterium sp.
AACCGATTCGTTGTACTTCATCGATGAGGTGATCATGCGATGCAACGTAAGAGATATGGTCTAAGTGCACGAGGTAAATCCTGCCCTATCCGAAGGGGTGCTCTTGACCAAGTAACGGCTCCTCTAGAGCGAGCAGCGGAGCGGGCGAACCGGTAACTCTCCCGTGAGAAAGAAGGTATCCACGACGCTATCCACGCAAGAGGAGCCTCGCCCGTGGCCGGTATGGCCATCTCCATCGGCTGTAATCAGATACGCGGACGGGAACTTTGCAGTGACCTCGATCGCCCAGTTGTAGGGGGTAGCAGGATCTCGCGTTGTACCAATCACCACGAATTCCGGAGCGCCTTTTCCATTTAGTGGGACCGGCGGACGAACGGGCGGATAAGGCCAGTAGTTGCACGGCAACGTCGACCATGCGATGTACGGGCCAAAATGCGGAGCGAAACTCTCAAAACGCTCAGCATCTGCAGCTAAGCGCTCAGGGCTTGCATCATCCGTTCGGTCGAGGCAATTAACTATGTAAGCAATCTCATTCTCGTTCGAGGGATATCGTCCCTTCGCATCGCGCACAACATAAGAGTTCACTAAATCGAAAAGCCTTCCCCCTTTTCCTCGATACACATCTTTGAAAGCCTTATTAAGAGCGGGCCACCCAGTCTCTGAATCGTAGAGTGAAGCGACCATTGCAAGTACCAAGATTGATTCAGTTGCGATCCGACCATCCTTGCCCGGCAGCGCCTTCTTTGCGACGGAATCTTGCAGTCGAGTCACTTCGGTACGCGCTTGATCAAGAGTTCCCTGGAAGAAACAATCTTTTTTGTTAACACAATCGGCGAGAAAGGCGTCCAAGGCAATTTCAAAACCAACAGCTTGTGCTTTGTTGAGTTCATTCGCGTTCAAGTTAGGATCCACAACCCCATCGAGAACAAAGCGGCCAACACTCTTTGGAAACATACTTGTGTAAACCAAACCTAAATATGTGCCATAGCTCTTCCCAAGAAAATTCAACTTCTCTTCGCCAAATACTTGACGCATCAAATCCATATCCCGCACGACATCGATAGAGCCTAAGAACTTTAACCGCTCTCCTAATTTCTCCAAGCATCTTGTCGCTAGCAATTTTGAAGACTCTTCAAGTCGTGACAAGCTCAAGCCATCAACAGCTGGTCCGTTTGCTTCTACTAATTTATCTGTCTCGCTATTACTCAAACATCGCTCTGCCGAGCTTCCGCCAACACCACGTGGATCAAAACCGATCAAGTCATAGCTACTGAGAATTTTTTTGCTCACTATGTACTCGGCTGCGTAGGCATACTCAACGCCAGATGCACCTGGACCACCTGGATTAACAAAGAGTGAACCCAACCGCTTCTTCTTATCAGTCGCCGGATACTTCACCAAAGATAACTGCATCCGTTCCCCACCTGGTTTTCCATAATTAACGGGAACGGTAAGGTCAGTGCAGAGAAAGGGTCCGCCACATTTAATCCACGTCAATTTCTGATTTTGATAATCAGCAAAGCTCCAGCCATCGCTGGTTTGCGCTCGATATACAAGTGTGGTGGCGGTTGCAATCACGAAGGTGGCAAGAAGTGCAATTCTTCGCTTAGTTATTAGCATTTAGAAGCGAACCTTCAGAAAGAGCGCCTCAAGGGCTAGCAGCGGCGCTACGTTAAATTTCAGCGTGCGGCGAGTAGACATAATCTCCTCCCAGCGCTGCATCACCCCTTCGGAATCGCTGTTCGCAGCGCGTTTTTCAATCTCGCTGCGAAGATGTTCGTTGATCAACTCTCGTGTGCCTGAAGCGCCCATTTGCACCGCAAGCACGTCACGATAAGCAGTTGATATATCGAGCAACGCACGATCAATTGAATCTCGAGTAGCACGGGTAACCCGAGATTTCTGCTCTTTCTCTAAATCCTTTAGCGCTTTACTCGAGCCACTGGGCGTTCCTTTGCCACTTCCGCCTGCACCTAGGGCAGTTGCTAACTCTTCCCGCTCGAGTTCATCTCGCTCACTAGCTTCACTTGCAGCTTCTAATCCAGCGATCTCCATGAGTCGCGCTGCGCCTGCCATTGCGCCTGCGACATCACTTAATTGCAGGGCGAAGGTAATCACTTCATCGCGGCGCGCACGTGATTCGGGCTCTTTGACTAAGAATCGTGCGCGTCCGATGTGGCCCTGGCTCGCTCGTGCAGCAAACTCGGCAATCTCAACTGGTGCGCTCTCTTCTCGGATAAGTAGCGCTGCAACAGCTGCAGTACTTGGAGTAACAAGAGCAATCTGTCGACAACGGGAGCGAATTGTAGGAAGAACATCTTCGACTGTTGGTGAACATAACAACCAAATCGTTCGTACACCTGGTTCTTCAATCGCTTTTAGCAAGGCATTGGCTGCGCTCTCAGTTAATCGCTCAGCATCTTCGATTACTACTACCCGAAAGCGACTAGAACTTGGCTCCCATGATGCGCGCGCGATTATTTCGCGCACCTCATCAATCTTTAGCGAGAGCCCTTCCGTACGAATTACTTCAAGGTCTGGATGCGATCCGCGTTGCGCTAAGTGGCAAGAATGGCAACTGCCACAACCACTGGCGTCACATAAAAGCGCAGCGGCAAAAGCGAGTGCAACATGGGAGCGACCTGAACCTGGCGGACCAGTGAATAACCACGATTGCACCATCGATTGCGAACCATCCCGCGCATGTGCGGCAGCCACTGCTTTTTGAAGTATCTCAACAGCCCGCTCTTGGCCAATGATGTCGCCAAAAAGAGCGGACATTACTTCCTCCGATTGGCTAAGAGGCTCTGCACTCTCGCTAGGACCTGTTCGGCAATTCTCTCAATTGATTCAGTGGCGTCAATGACCAGATATCTATCTGGGGAAAATGCAGCCAATTCGAGGAAAGTCGTACGCACTCGCTCGTGGAAGGCAAGAGGTTCGCTCTCTAGCCGATCTCGGTCAGCAAAGCGCTTAAAGGCAGTCTCGGCAGGAACATCAAGAAGGACGGTAAGCGATGGGGTGAGATTATCGGTTGCCCATCTCGAGATTCGGGCGATCTCTTGCGGGGCAAGTACTCGACCGCCGCCTTGATAGGCAATTGAAGAATCCATGTATCGATCGGTGATTACGATTGCACCATCAAGTAGCGCAGGTTTAACCACGCTCTCAACATGATGTGCGCGATCTGCTGCGTATAGGAGCGCTTCGCTTCGAGGAGCGATAGTTCCAGTCTCATTACTAAGTAAAATCTCGCGGAGCTTCTTACCTAATTCGGTTCCACCTGGCTCACGTGTAACCACAACATTTTCACCCAATTTTTCAAGCGCTTCACGCAACTTGATTACTTGCGTGGATTTTCCTGCACCTTCGCCACCTTCAAATGCGATGAATAAACCAGTGGCAGAGAAGGTATTGCGCACACCAAGTTCGCCGCGGAGCGCTGCAGAGATATCACTGAAAATTGAAATACCTTTGCGGTCATCCATATGTCGGAACGAAATAATGCCAACCAGCGTGGCAATCACTCCAGCTATCAATAGCGTTACAGATGCACCGTTGTACTCTAAAACGCTCTGGCGGAAACGATAGGTATGTTCACCAATTGCTGCTGCGATAATCGGCGCAACTGCAAGTACTAGCACCAAGGTGATTCGGATGAGCGATTGTACGAATGCAAAAGTGCGGCCACGCTTTGAATCTTCTACTTCAAGTCCAAGCATTGTGAAGCCAGAGACCCAACCGATTCCCGCGAAAAATCCCAAAATAATGACGATGAAAATCGCAAGGACCAAGTTCGAGATAAGCGCGAGAATTGCGAGCATTATTCCTGACATCGAAAGTGCAGCACCAAATAATCTCTTGCGCGAGAATTGCGCAAATATCTTGGGACCAAATGCGATTCCAAGAGCTAGGCCAGTGAAAACTGCACCAAATAAAATTCCGTATGCAGCGTCGCCGCCACCAAGATCGCCTACAAATGTGCGAGCGAGCCCAATGACTGCGCCTGCTGCGATAAAAGCGCCAAGCATGCCCAGCACAAGTCCACGGATATTCTTCGATTTCCCAACGAACTTCCAGCCATCAAAGAGTGAGCGGAGGATGCCAATCTGAGCTTCACTCTTCTCTACTGACACTTTAGGTATCTGTAATTTTGTGATGACTAGCGCGCTATAAAGAAAGCTCACTGCGTTGATATACAAGGCCATGTCTACCGGGTTGCTCTTGAAGAATGGGATTCCCGTTGCGAGCGCTGAGTTAAAGACTGCTAAGAAAGTGAAGAGCAGCGCAGCTATTGGCGCAGTTCCGTACCCGGCAAGCAAACTCACTTGATTAGCGCTCTCGAGGTGATGGCGCGGTACAAGATTAGGAACTGATGCTTCTTTGGCTGGCGACCAGAACAGCGTTATTGATTCAATAAGAATTGTTGCAATGTAAAGCCAGAGCAAACTACCCACAATCGGGATGGTGGCGAAAATGATGCCACGCAAGATGTCACAGACAATCATCGTTCGCTTACGATCGAAGCGATCGGCAATCACTCCTGCTAGCGGTCCGAGAATTACCGACGGCAATAGCCGGAAGATAAATACTCCAGCAATCGCAAAGTTAGCTCGGGCGTAATCGCCATCAGCTAATTGTTGCGCAAGTGCAGTGGTCGCAAGTAGCCCAAGCCAATCACCCAAACTTGAGAACGCCATCGACTGCCATAGTTTGCGAAATGGCTTAATCGAAAGGACGCCTCGAATATCACCCTGAAGTGCTGGCTCCATGGCGAAAGCCTAGTCTTGGGTAGCGCGAGCGCGCTTCTCTGCAAGAAGTTCCATGCCCCGCTCCAATGTAAGTAACTCCACGATATCGCCACGTCGCAAGGTTGCATTTGTCTCACCATCAGTGACATATGTGCCAAATTTTCCATCTTTAACCACGATTGATTTCCCAGTCACTGGATCTGGACCAAGATCTTTAAGCGGACCCTTTGCTACGCCACGACCTCGACGCTTTGGTTGTGCATAGAGTTCTAGCGCCTCGTCGAGTGTGCAGGTAAATATCTGATCTTCGCTCGCTAATTGACGCGAATCTTTACCGCGACGTAAGTAAGGACCATACGGTCCATTTTGTGCAGTGATCTCCTCGCTGGTATTGGGATCAACTCCAACAACTCGTGGTAGCCCAAAGAGCTTCAAGGCATCATCAATTGTCACGGTGTCTAGCGACATAGTCGAAAAGAGCGATGCAGTACGTGGCTTTGGCGCTTTGCCTTTTACTTTCGGCGTATTTTCAGGGAGAACCTCAACAATGTATGGTCCGAATCGACCAGTCTTCGCTACCAATGGCAAGCCAGATTCAGGGTGGACTCCTAATTGGCGCTCACCAGAAGGTCGTGCAAAAAGTTCATGCGCCTTTGCAAGGGTTAATTCATCTGGTGCGAGATCCTCTGGAATATTCGCGATGATGCGATTATCGCCTTCGCCTTTTTGTAAATATGCGCCATAACGTCCAACGCGAATCTCGATGCCATCGCCTAGATTCATCGTATTCACTTCACGAGCATCGATCCCGCCAAGATCATCGGTCATCTCTGCAAGACCTGGAATGCCATCATGACCGAAGAAGAAGCGCTTTAACCAGTCGACTCGATTCTCTTCTCCGAGCGCAATTTTATCGAGATCTTCTTCCATACTTGCTGTGAAGTCATAATCAATCAATCGTGGAAAGTGCTGTTCCAATAATCCAGTGACAGAGAATGCTAAAAATGATGGAATGAGCGCGCGGCCACGTTTTGCCACGTATCCGCGATCTTGAATCGTCTGGATAGTGCTTGCAAAAGTCGAGGGTCGACCAACACCTAACTCTTCCAACTTCTTTACCAGCGAGGGTTCGGTATAGCGAGCAGGTGGCTTAGTTTGATGCCCCTCGCCAACAAAGCGCGTCACCGCCATAACATCGCCAGTTTTCATTGGTGGCAATCTCATCTCGACTTCGCCATCAAGCTCTGCGCTCTTGTCGTCGACAATCTCTTCGTACGCAGCGAGATAGCCAGGAAAGGTTACAACCGAACCGTTGGCACGAAATCCTGCGGTTTTCCCATCTTTGGTCTTGGTTTCTAGATCTACGCGCATCTGCATCTTTTTAGCATCCGCCATTTGTGATGCGATTGTTCGCTTCCAGATTAGGTCATAAAGCGAGAACTCTTCGCGAGTAAGTTCTTTTGCTAATTCACCAGGAGTTTTGAAGACTTCACCAGCAGGGCGAATCGCTTCGTGCGCCTCTTGCGCGTTCTTCGTCTTTCCGGTGTACATACGCGGTGAGTCGGGAAGATAGTCAGCGCCATAAAGGGATTTCACAGCAGCACGAGCCGATTCGATTGCCGATGGTGCCAACGTCACCGAATCGGTACGCATATACGTGATGTACCCATTCTCATATAAGCGTTGGGCAACGCGCATCGTTAGCTGAGCGCCCCAACCTAAGCGGCTACCAGCATCCTGTTGCAACGTGGATGTAGTGAATGGCGCCTTTGGTTTCTCACTTCGAGGGGATTCTTCCGTTGACTTAACAGTTAATTGGCAAGCCTCTAGCGAATCCACGACAGCAAGCGCTTCCTGCTCTTTTAGCCAAATTGATGTGGATTTATCTTTTACTTTTCCGTTTGCATCAAAATCACTTGAGGCGGCAAGTTTCGCACCATCCAGAGTCAATAGCCGTGCGTTGAATCCAAGGGCACAGTGCGCGGTGATATCCCACCAATCTGATGCAACGAATGCTTGGCGCTCGCGCTCGCGCTCAACGACAAGACGCATCGCGATAGATTGCACGCGTCCGGCTGAGATTCGTGGCATGACTTTCTTCCATAAGACTGGAGAGAGTCGATATCCGTATAACCGATCAAGGATGCGCCTAGTCTCTTGGGCATCGACAAGTCGTTGATCTAATTCGCGAGTGTCATTCGCCGCAGCGAGAATCGCATCTTTAGTGATCTCATGAAAGACCATTCGTCGCACAGGAACTTTTGGTTTGAGAATCTCAAGCAAGTGCCAAGCAATCGCTTCGCCTTCACGATCTTCGTCTGTCGCAAGATAAAGCTCGTCAGCATCTTTTAATAGTGCTTTAAGTTCAGAGACTTTCTTTTTCTTATCGGGGTTGATTACATAGAGCGGTTCAAAATCCTTATCGACATTAACGCCCTCTTTTGCCCACTTCTCTTTTTTCACATCGGCGGGAATATCTGCAGCGCGTTGGGGCAAATCGCGAATATGGCCAAGGCTCGCTTCGACTACATAGTCGCTGCCAAGAAAGCTCCCAATTTTCTTGGCCTTTGCCGGGGATTCAACGATGACTAGCGTTTTCTTCTTAGCCACGTTTACCTCCCCGGCTCTAGCAATTCACTCAATATCAAAGATACGAGCGAGTCATTTATACGAGCGCAGTTGCCTTACGACGGCTACGCACGAGTGAGAAGATAATCACGGCAAGGGAAAGCAACGCGATTCCAATTCGTGCGGTGTCATTCTCATCAAGTGTGAGTCCGACGATTGCTGGCGTCACAAGGAGACCCACCAAGTTCATAACCTTGATAAGTGGGTTGATTGCAGGTCCAGCAGTGTCCTTAAATGGATCGCCGACGGTATCGCCGATAACGGTTGCAGCGTGAGCCGGTGAGCCCTTGCCGCCGTAGACGCCATCTTCGACCATCTTCTTCGCGTTATCCCATGCGCCACCTGAGTTAGCAAGGAATACCGCCATCAAGGTTCCGGTTCCGATTGCGCCGGCAAGATATGCACCGAGCGCGCCAACGCCAAGTCCGAATCCAACAGAGATTGGTGCAAGAACGGCAAGTAGCCCTGGTGTTGCAAGCTCACGGAGTGAGTCACGAGTACAGATATCAACTACACGACCGTACTCAGGCTTCTCAGTTCCATTCATGATTCCAGGATGGAGTTTGAATTGGTTACGAACTTCCATCACCACTGCACCAGCAGCGCGTGATACTGCATTGACTGCAAGGCCAGAGAAGAGGAAGACCACGGCTGCGCCGATGATCAAACCTACAAGGTTACGTGGATCGGCAACGTTGAGAATTCCGGAGAACTCGACGCCAAGATTTGCCAAGTTCTTGCCGCTCTCTTCTACTGCGTGCTTAATCGCATCAGTGAAGGATCCAAAGAGCGCAGTTGCAGCAAGTACAGCAGTTGCAATTGCAATGCCTTTAGTAATTGCCTTTGTCGTATTTCCAACTGCATCAAGTGAGGTAAGGATCTTTGCGCCTTCACCGTGTACATCGCCTGACATTTCTGCAATGCCTTGTGCGTTGTCGGAGATAGGTCCGAAGGTATCCATTGCAACAATCACGCCAACTGTTGTTAGCAAGCCGCAACCGGCGAGCGCAACTGCAAGGAGTGAAAGTACGACGATGCCGTTACCCAATAGATAAGCGCCAAATACACCTGCGGCGATGAGAAGCGCTGAATACACAGCAGACTCGAAGCCAACAGAGATACCAGCAAGAATGACTGTCGCAGCGCCTGTTTGTGATGAAGCAGCAACGTCATTTACTGGACGTCGTCCAACTTCGGTAAAGAAGCCGGTGAGAACTTGAATAGCAGCTGCAAGGACGATTCCGATGAGAACTGCACCAAGCGCGAGTGTTCGTGGGTTACCGCTTGCTCCCGCAATCTCTTGTGAGACGTTTGCGAATTGTGAGTAGCTGCTTGGAAGATAGATAAATGTTG
Organism: uncultured Bifidobacterium sp.; assembly: GCA_964653345.1. GTDB lineage: Bacteria > Actinomycetota > Actinomycetes > Nanopelagicales > Nanopelagicaceae > IMCC26077. The sequence continues at coordinate 8,733 of CAZZFG010000019.1, forward strand.
CGAAAGCAACGAGAATCGCGCTCACGATTGCAGACATGAAGAATGAACGGTTAATTGCATTCATTGCATTCTTATCTGTTGGGCGAAGGCGAGTAAGGAAGATTCCTAGTACTGCAGTAAGGACACCGATTGCAGGAACAATGAGCGGGAAGATCAATCCACTATCGCCAAATCCTGCTCGACCGAGAATGAGGGCTGCAACAAGAGTTACCGCGTATGACTCGAAGAGATCTGCTGCCATACCGGCGCAGTCACCGACGTTGTCACCAACGTTGTCCGCGATTGTTGCTGCGTTGCGAGGATCATCCTCTGGAATTCCTTGTTCGACTTTACCGACAAGGTCGGCTCCGACGTCGGCAGCCTTAGTGAAGATACCGCCACCAACACGCATGAACATGGCGAGCATTGCAGCGCCAAAACCAAATCCTTCAAGAACTGCTGGCGCATCTGCTTTGTACAACACAACAACAAGTGCTGCACCTGCAAGACCAAGACCAACAGTTAACATGCCTACGACGCCACCGGTGCGGAATGCAATTTGCACTGAACGTTCTGCGCTTCCTGCGCGAGCTGCTTCAGCAACACGTACGTTCGCACGAACGGCTAGCCACATTCCTTGGTAACCAACGAATGCAGAGAAACCGGCACCAACAAGGAAGAAGATTGAACGTCCGATTCGAACGTCGCCATCACCTGGAAGTGCAAGAAGTAGGAAGAAGACGATTCCTACGAAAATCGAAAGTGTGCGAAATTGGCGCGTGAGATATGCGGCAGCGCCTTCTTGGACCGCAGCTGCGATCTCCTTCATCTTCTCGGTTCCATCGCTCGCTGCGAGAACTCGAGCGCGAAGCCCGAAGGCAACTGCGAGGGCAGCGATCGCGATTGCGAGAACCGCGTAGGCCAGGGTCAGGTTGGAGCCGGCCACCTGGACTGTGGCGACATTGGACGTCATAGATACTCCTCGTAGGTCTAGTTACTCCTATTTACTCCAGCGCAATGCCCGTGGTGGGCAGGGGTGGGGTAAGTGGACAGAAACGTTTCTGGTGAGAGTGTAAGGCGAGCAGCGGCCTACTTTGGAATCGCTTTCGCCATATATGCACCCTGAGCCTGCCAAACCCCCGGTTCCAGAGCGCGCCAACCGACCCGAATCGCCCACTGGCCAGCCCCCCACGAGGGAAGCAGCGCTATCTCACCCCCGCCAAATTCGCAGGGAATATCGAAATTGGCCGCTGCAATTTGGCAGGCCAGGGCGCCGACTCCCCCAGCTCGCTCCATCGCAGCGAGACCGACTGTCTCAATTTTTCGTATCTCGGCGCGCCGCGCCCCGATCTGCCCCATTTCGATCGCTACCAGGGCGCTCACACCTATTAATAGGAGGGCAAAACAGAGGGTGAAGAGGGCTGCGCCTCCTGCCTCATTAGCCGGCGGACGTTTCATTGCACCCCGGTAGCCGTAGCGCTCGCCGATTGCTGATGGACCGTCACTCGAAAGGTGCCATCGGACTCGTGGCGAATCACTGAGTAACGGGCGCCTGGCAGCGCTCGGTTTACTTCGCGCGCAATATCAATCTCCCGCTCATCGCGCATCACTGCCTGCACAACACCTTCTGCAATATAACGAAGTCGCTCGCGTTGAATCGTTTCGCCCAAGAAATTTACGCCGAGCAATACAACAGTGACAATCATTGGCAGCGCTACCACTAATTCAGCAGTAGCGCTGCCGCGTTCATTAGGGAAAGAACTATGCACGGGAATTACATTAAGAATGATGAGAGTGCGCGACGAAGTAGGTCGCCAATTAACTGGGCGATGCTCTCTGATGCGAGTAATTTATAGAGAACACCAGCAAACCCACATGCTGCGACAGTGGTTACCGCATATTCAGCGGTGGCAATTCCTAGCTCACCTGATATCCGTACTGAATTGATGCGCTTGATCAAAGAAATAGTTTTACTTAACACGTTAATTCTCCTTCTTTAGTGGTAATGGCGTGATGTTGTGAGAGTAATTCTCAATTGCTTTGACGATAAAGAAGTTGACAAGACGAAACATTGGGGAAAGTTAGCAGCTGTTAAAAGATTCTCATCGAGGAAAAGAATGAGTAGATCACTGGACCAATTCCGCCAATCAGAAAACTCGGTAGGAAACAGAGACCGATAGGGAGCGCTAACTTCACCGAGAGTGATTTCACCTGCTCTTGTGAACGAAGTAACGTCCTCTCAAAAACCTCAGTGATCATCCGATCGACAACTACGGCAAGTGATCGCCCCTCTATCTGAGCGCGGGCTATTGCGCGGGCAAAGGAGCCAAGCTGCGCATCGCAATTGAGCACCACCCACGCTTGTTTTGGCTCAGCACCAAGGAGTAAGAGTGAATAGACCCGTTCGATATCGCTCTTTAGAGAGCTAGTGAGCAGGGCAGCGACATTTGCTAGCGCTGGAAGTAGCGGTAGCCCAGCTTTGAGTGAGCCACCCAGCGCTGAGAGAAAAAAGAGCCCCTCGTTCTCTCGCGCTAATGCGCGCGTGAGGCTCGCTTCGGAGGGGAGTAGGGCAAGAATTCGCTTGAG
>CAZZFG010000020.1:0-11205 GCA_964653345.1 uncultured Bifidobacterium sp.
CCCCATTTCCAGTGGATACCAGTATTCGAACAAATGTTCGAATAACCACCCTAGCCGCCACCGCAGACAGCGGGCAACCCCCTGACTTATGCTCGACCAGTGGGGCCTAAACACGCCCTGCAGGGGGTAGCGAGATGCTGGGGAGCGCCCGTCGCGTGCTGGCAACGGTGATTGTGGGCGCCGTATTGCTTGCCCTCACCCCCGCATCCTCGAGCGCAGAGCTTGAAGATGAACTGATCAAGACTCCAACCGAAACCTCTGTCCTTAATACCGGCGTGATGTTCAAGAGTCCAGCGGGTGGATTTATGGAATCTGCGCTCTTCGCGCGCTACCCGAACGATGCCCGCAATAATTTCAGGACTCGCACCTGCACAGATATGAAAGATCCGCTCTGTGACGATGCCACCTCCTTGTTCTACAACACTTTTTTACCTATCTGCGCGAATGCAACCTCTTTTGATTGTGTCGAAAAGTTCGTCGCGCGAGGTAAGGATGGAAAGGAATTAGTCGCAACTGTTGATGCGATACAACCATCTCCATCGCTCTCTCCATACAAAGCGAATGCCGATAAGAACTTGGTTGGCCCAGGACAGCCTCTGGTGTTCGCAATCCCTGGAGCAGAACACCCAGGTGGAAATAGATATCTGCTTTCGGCAAGCCTTACTGGTGCAACACCAGAAGGTGAACATAAGCCGGGACAAGAATTTGGAAAATTCACCCCCTATAACATCCAAATCACTATTGATGCTGTCGATTATTCACCTGCCACACGTCCTGGTGAATATCAAAAAGGTCGATGGTATTTCTATGAGGAAGAACAAAAAGTTGCTTTACAAAAGAATCCTTTGAGCACATGCTCAATCGAGGAAGATGCTTTCTGCATGAATAAGCGCGCCTTTCCTGCAGATATTAAATTCCAAGTCGTGCTCAGGTTGCGCTCATCGACAAATGGTTGGCTGTACGGCCGCGTGCAAAAGCCAGATGTTTCGATTAATTCCATTCCAGGCGGAGAGCGCTGGGATCTGACTGCTGCTCCGGTACGTGTGCCACAAATCTGGGAATTTGTTCCGTTGGCGCAGATGCCTGCAACATTCACGCAGTGGAAAGCGGAAAATTGGGAGAGCGCCCCCTCATCGCCTTTAACGGATAACTCAACTAGCCCACCATCGCTGGTCCGAATTCCCAATGCGCTCAACACAGGAGGTGTTGAGATTCCTATTAAATGGCTGAACTACTGGATGCCGATTACTGGTGATAAGGCAACTGCATCTCCTGGAGTCTGGAGCATTCGAAATCTTGGTCCTTCCGAGATGAATAATTCCAGTAGTTGTTACGACTCAGGTAACGCACGATACAAAGAGAAACGCGTCACAGGTATGGTGACAAGTAATGCGATGATCACCTCGGCTGGGCCACCGCAATTCGATCCGAAGGAACAGGCGCTTATTTATCAAGTCGCTGGACCACACTTCGAGCGTGATGGAAAGACCCTCTCTCGCGGTACGTACGACTTGATCATGCGCAAAGATGTTGCCCAATGCCTGTATAACTTCACGAATGCTCCGATTAAGGCCAGTATCTCGGTAATCACGGCTAACGGTGAAGAGATTGTGGCGACAGAGCAGATCGCAGAGCGCAATGATGCCTCAGGTGAATGGATCACTCTTGGCAAGTATGGCTTTACCTTCTCCTCCCCTAAATTGAAAGTAAAGCTCACACAAGAAAAGATTTCAGCCGCAGTATCGCCCGCTACTAAGCCTGCCCCCGCTTCTGCAGCGAATAAAAAGCCAGCTATGGGAAATTCAAAGAACAGCATTACCTGTATCAAAGGTAAGCTCAAAAAAATTGTCACAGGAACTAAGCCGAAATGTCCCGCCGGTTATCGAGTTAGTTGAGATACTTCTCAAATGAGTATTGGAGATCTCTCCGGAAAAACTGCGGTTGTCACTGGTGCCAATAGAGGAATCGGCGCGGCCATAGCGGTAGCTCTTGCTCGCGCAGGCGCAGACATCGTGGGCACTAGCCGGCAGATGAACGCGGATGAAGAGATTGCCCAAGAGGTTAGATCGCTGGGACGAAATTTCACTCCTATCGCGGCTGACTTGGGAGTGCGCGAGGAGAGTATGCAGCTTGCGGAACGAACTCTCGAACTCGTTCCGCGCGTGGACATTCTCGTTAACAATGCAGGAATCACTGCCCGCTACCCCGCGGCTGAAATTCCGCTTGATGAATGGGATCGCGTGATGGAGATAAATCTCAACTCTCAATTCATCTTGGCGCAGAGTTTTGGAAAGCGCATGATCGACAACGGATCAGGTCGAATCATCTTTATCGCTTCAATCATGTCGTTTCAAGGTGGCCTTCGCATTCCCCCGTATGCGGCGAGTAAGCATGCAATCATTGGTTTAACAAAAGCGCTATCGAATGAATGGTCGGCGCTTGGCGTCAACGTCAATGCAATTGCTCCGGGCTATATCGCCACTGATCACAACACAGCGCTTCGCTCAGACCCCGTTCGCATGCCTGAGGTCACATCGCGGATCCCAATTGGTCGCTGGGGTGTCTCTGAAGATATTGCCGGAAGCGCGGTTTTCTTGGCGGGCAGCGGCGCCAACTACATTTCCGGCTCAGTGATTACCGTTGATGGCGGCTGGATCGCCAGATAACGGGCAAACACGCCGGTTAAAGATATCCAAATTAGTTGAATCTTCAACTTCTTTTGGTATCCTAAAAGTTCAAGAGATGAACTAAATCAATTAGGGAGCTACATGGATATCATCCTCATCGTGGGTCGAATACTCTTCGCCCTCATCTTCATCAATTCCGGATTCGCGCACTTCTCACAACGTGCGGCGATGACCGGATATGCACAATTTAAGAAGGTCCCTGCTGCAAAATTAGCAGTGCCTCTTAGTGGACTCATGATCCTCCTTGGCGGACTTTCTATAGTCCTTGGCCTCTGGATGGATCTAGGTGCGCTCCTTCTTGCAGCTTTCTTGATTCTTAGCGCATTCATGATGCATAACTTCTGGACTATTGAGGATGCGAATCAGAAGATGACTGAGACGGTGAGCTTCTTTAAGAACCTCGCACTTGCTGGCGCTGCCCTAATTCTTTTCGCTGTGGTGGCTAATGGCGGCGATTTGGGCGCGAACCTTGGAGATATCTCTCTCTTTTAAGAACTAAAACCTTCTTACCGAAAGCCCCGATCAGCAAAACTGGTCGGGGCTTTTGCATTACTCTACCCATCATGTCCGAGGTTTTAGCAGCGGTTCTTCTAGGAAGTGTGATGGGAAGCGCGCTCGGCCTGGTTGGAACCGGAGGTGCCATCCTTGCAGTTCCAGCTTTGGTTTATATTTTTAATTTCTCAGCCCTTGAGGCGACAACCGCCTCCTTAGTCATCGTGATCGCCGCCGCCATTGTCAGCGCCCGAGCTCGCGCTAAAGCAGGACAAATCGACTATCGACGAGCAGTGATTCTCTGGAGTATTGGTATTGCGGGAAATGCAGTTGGCGCCATCGCATCAAAGAGCGCATCAGATTTCGTTTTACTCGGCGGCATCTCAATAATCATTTTAGGTGCGTCAATAAGTGTGTGGATCAGGTCTTTCCAAGGTGAGATCGTTGCCAAAGAGCGCCACCCAATCGTGCTTCCTGTGATGGGAACGCTTATCGGTTTCATCGCAGGTTTCTTCGGTGTTGGTGGTGCGTTTCTTGTTGTCCCCACATTGATTCTTGCTTTTGGCGTATCTGCGCATATTGCTGCCGGCACTGGCCTCGTAGTGATGTTGCTTAATAGCTCAACTGCCCTGTTGGTTCGTTATGACACTTGGAGCCAAGTCGAATGGCGGACTCCGGTCATCATATTAATAAGTGCAGTGGTGGTTGCCTGGTTCGCAGCGGAGAAGGGAACAAAACTTAAATCAAAGAGCCTTGAGCGAGGATTCGCTGGATTGCTGCTCGCAGTTGGGCTCTTTACCTTTATTGAGACAGTCTTTCTCTCCTAAGAAATAACACAAACTCGCCTGCCGAGCTTGTGTCATCAATCACGACGTTCAATCCCGAACCGTTATGCGCTTGCACCGTCTTCACGAGCGCACGAATAGAGTCTGTGATAACAGATCTACATCTGAGCGTTAGTTCCGCTCTGTCGCTGCTGACCACCACTTGAATCAGCGAACCGTTCGGCACGTCGGGAGCGATAGCAAGAAATCTCTCGCGGACCAGGCGTGGAATTGGCTGAGCATCTTCGTCGCCATGAATCGACTTGACCTCGATCCAGTGGTTATTCGTAACAACTTCCCGAACAAATTCGCTCGCAAGGAGTGTTAGCCCAGCGCTTGATACAGGGTCAACCTGCATTTCAGCCCGTAATTGGGCATCAATCTTTCGCAACGAAATCTGCGCATCCGGTGTGATTGGGCCATGAGTGTTAACCAACGCTTGGATTGTCTGCTGGGCCAATGTGTCTAACTCAAGAATCTTCTCAAATGCATTGTCATTTCGCTCGATATCATGAATAAGCGTCAAATTCTTCGCTAGTCGAGTTTCTTGAAATTTCTCAACCCGCTCCACGCTTCGATAGACGATAAAGAAAACCAACCACACGAATAAGAATGAAAAGAGAGTATTGAGAATCGGAAAATTAAATATGAAATTGCAATTTTGAGGAAATAGATCATGAAAGGGTGCAACCAGATAGAGAAATATCGGATATGAAATCGCCGTTATTTGCCATTTGCCCCAGAGCATGATGATGAATAGTCCATAAACCACCGAATTAATAACCCATTGAAAGGGTTGCGCGCTTACACAAGTCAACGGTTTCAGATTAAGCGAGGCAATCACCACGAGGAGGCCGACTCCTAAAAGTGAACTCGAAAGCCAACCGAGGCGCGCGCGTTTGACAAAGACCAGGTAAAGGAGGCCTAGGAGCGACAAGAAACCAGAAATCTGCGGCAGCAACTGCCCAGGCCACCAAATCGAGAGTAAAGGGAAGAAAACAACTCCCGTCATTGCCGGACCGAAGAGCGTTAATAGCGCCATGTATCTACCGTGAGCGACTGCGCTAAAGCGTGGGAAATCCGCCATCCCACCATTTTCGCGAATAGGCAATGTTGGCAATTCGATCCGCACCACCGTGCCCGGTGTAACTTCGTTTGCACTCTTCTCTATGACAAAAGTCCCGCCTAAAGTTCGTATCGATTGCGCCATAACTAGATTTGTTCCGATACCACCTTGGGGCGAGACATCAGCTCCCACGCCATCATCGGCAATCGCAATAGCTACCTTCCCTCGCTCGCGCTCCCCTGAATTAGTGGTTGGTTCACTGGTAGTTCGCCAGGTGATTTCGATATTTCGAGCCTTTGCATGGTCTGTAGCATTTCGCAGAGCTTCTCGAACTACTCGCTCGATAACCTCCGCTACCTGTGCATCCAACTGAAGATTGACCCCTTGCGAGATTATTCGCACCTTCTCCCGCACAGCTGCATTATCGATTCCTGATCGGATAGCACCAATCACCGTACCCGATCTGCGCTCTTGGGCTTTGGACATTAGAGCTCGATCTTGACGAAGTGATTGCTCAATCCCCGACTGCAGTTCCTCGATTGGCGTGTCTTTCAAGGTCAGAATCGATCGAATCGTATTCAACGTCGTCTCGTGGACTCGAATCACCAAATCCCGCCAATGCTTTTGACTCTCCTGAGATTTTTCTAGAGCTTCGATATCCGAAACCAGAGATTGAATTCGCTCATCATTGAGCCGTGCGTTCTCCAACATTCTCTTCCACCCGTAGAGTGCAAAGAGTCCTGTTGTAAGCACCATCAGGCTACTGATTGAACCGCGCCCTAGGAAACTGCCTGATCGCAAAAGACTGGTTGCACCGAAATAATGAGCGAGCAAATTAAAGATTGCCAATCCGCCAATAAGAACAATGTGTACTACTAATCTCTGCCGCCAAAACATAAACGATACGGATAAAACGAGAATCGCGTTTAGTACTGATAATTGCATCCAGGGCGATGTAACTAAAGGATCTACTACAACGTAGAGCGTCCCGAGAAAAAAACTTCCAATCATTAACCACAGACCGAATTCTCTTCTCGAGAAGAGCACACCTAAAAGAAAGATCAGGAAAGCAAATCCAATTAATATCTCAGTTAAATTTGGGATGACATCACTTCTACGATAGATTCCGAATGCATAAAGAAAAAATCCGTATGAGACTGCAACAACAATCAAAGAGCGGCGTAATCGTGCCAATGCATGTAATTCGGAGGTTTGATACATATCCAACCTCCTCAAAAGTCATATGCTGTCGACAAGCCTACGCTTCACGTGATAATTTCCTCATATCGTTTGCAAAGTTTTTTTTATTGAAAAAGGGGGCGAATTGCGATGGAAAAACCAACGAATATCGCAATATTCGAAGATCATCCCTTAATGCGCGAAGCAATAGCCCATAACCTTGTCCTATATTCATCTGACGTCTTAATCACCTACAAGGGTGATTCTATTTCTAATTTTCTTGCAAGCCACGCAGATCGACAATCAAGTTCTGTGACCATAGCGATTTTAGATCTCGACCTAGGCGACGGTTCCGAGCCAATCAAGAATCTTCAACGATTATTAGATCGCTCAATTTCGGTGATTGTCGTAAGCGCTCTTGCTAAACCTCAAGCTGTGCGAGAGATGCTTCATAATGGAGCAGCGGCCTACGTAAGTAAGAGTGCCGAGCCACACGCGTTACATGAGGCAATTCAAGCGACCATCGAGGGCAAGCAATATATGAGTACCGATATCGCGATTGCACTCTTATCTGGTGAAACCACTTCTGTAGAGCTTTCGAAGCAAGAACGACAAGCGCTCTCGCTATACGCCTCTGGAATGAAGCTTGATGCTGTCGCCACAGCCATGGATATTTCCCGAAGCACGGCATCTGAGTACATCCAGCGCGCCAGAAAGAAATACACCAAAGCGGGAATCAACCTCCCAACTAAGACCGATCTGTATCGACAAGCGCAACGAGATGGACTTCTCAAGTAACATTCTGTTGTGAGTGAGAGCGTTGCTAATCATCCGAGCGTGGTTCGAGTCCGCGCTCGCTTAGAAGAGTTAGCAGTGAGCGGCAAGATAACCATCCTCCAAGAATCGGCACGGAGCGCACGCGAAGCAGCCGATGCGCTTGGCGTTGAGGTGGGCCAAATTTGCTCATCCTTACTCTTCTCCGTAGCTGGCAGGCCACTACTGATTCTCACCTCTGGACGACATCGAGTTGATACGGCGTTGGTGGCCAAACACCTGGGCGTTCCCTCATTAGATAGAGCTGATGCGGACCTGGTTCGCTCCGCAACAGGTTTTGCCATTGGTGGCGTTGCACCCATCGCCCACGCCAACGCCATCGACACCTATATAGATAGCGCACTTGGTGAGCACTCGATCATTTGGGCTGCCGCCGGCCATCCGCATGCGGTTTTTCCCACAACTTTCACCGAGCTCGTTGCAATCACCGGCGGGAAGGTAATCGAGGTGGCAGAGCAGTAACAGGTTGCGAGAGAATCTCCAGGTGTCCGTGAAGTTTCAGCGATTCGCTCCTACTAGCGCCAACGCCCCTGCCAGAGGTGTGGGCAGCGGGTCGCGTTCGCCCATACTTCTTATCCACGGAATGGGTTCTGCAGATACCGTGTGGAAACCCATCATTCCCGCGCTGCAAGAATTCGCAGAAGTTATCACCTGTCTACTGCCCGGTCATGGTGGCAATCCGCTCGACCCGCGTGTACCTATGGATCCACAATCTCTCGCTGCGCATCTTCGCGATGAGATGGTCCGCGAAGGTATCGATCGAGCGCATGTTGTTGGTAATTCACTCGGTGGTTGGATTGCGCTCGAACTAGCCGGACACTTTCCAGAAAATGTGCAAACGGTCTGCGCGCTTGCTCCGGCGGGCCTCTGGTTGCACCCATTCTTCTTTCGAGTTCCAGGCACCGATGCAGCGAAACGAATTGCCAATCGAACGTCGAAATTCGCTCACGTTGCGCTCCGACTCACACCAGCGCAACGACTTGGATTTTCACGAGTCTCACCGCGCTGGCAAGAGATTGGCTATCAGACCATGCTTGATGCGACGATTGCGATGGCGACATCAGATGGCTACTACCCCGCATGGGATGCATTCCTTGATAAACGATTTGATACTCCCATTCGCGACGAAGTTCCCGTAACCGTTATCTTCGGCGATAAAGATCGCGCACTTCCTGCCAAGACCTGCCAAGAGCGCTCGCTCGTACCACCGCATACTCGCTGGGTGATTCTGAAAAACACTGGCCATGCTCCCATGTGGGACAGCGCGCAAGAAGTTGTGCTTGAAATCGAACGACATGTACGAGCATGAAAATCACGCTCTTCGTATGGCGGGTCCGAACTAGCGCAATTCCTTTCGCATTTATTCGCATGGCGCTGGATCGCCGTTATCTGCGAACGCTTCGTGGTCTCACGTTTTATAAACTCTTGGGAACAGGCAAGGGGCAGAGTTTTACACCTCGTGATGCCGACCTATGGCAGTGGGGTCTTCTTGCTGTCGGAGATGAGCAGGCCCTTACCGATTTGAAGCGTTCACAATTGGTTGCTCGTTGGAACAAGAGATCGACCGAGCGCGCGCACTTTGATCTTCGCACGCTCTCCTCTCATGGGAGATGGGCACAGCAAGAACCATTCGTGACTACTCATGAAGGAGCCTCGGATGGTGCGAAGAATCCGATTGCAATCGCGGCAATCACTCGAGCGCGCATCAAGTGGTCGAAGAACTTCACCTTCTGGCGAGCAGTGCCACCGGTAATCGATGCGCTTGAACGAGCGCCCGGCTTGATCGCCGCAATTGGGATTGGCGAAGCTCCCATCGGCCTGCAGGGAACTTTCTCACTCTGGAGCGATAGTAAATCCCTTAGAGATTTTGCATACAAATCAGAAGAACATAACCGCGCGATTGCGGCAACCGAGGCAGTCGGCTGGTACAGCGAGGAATTGTTTGCCAGATTTGCCGTCGAAGCTGCATCGGGCTCACTTAATGGAATCACTCTCAACAGTACGGCAGACTAACTCTGTGTCCATCAGAAATTACACCCCTCGTAGACGTGAGCGACGTGGGCCAAGCCGCCTAGACAATCTCTTGCTCTGGGGCTCTCTTGCTGTGGCGATTGCCTTTCAAATTTCCTACCCGCTCGTAGATGGTGAGGCGCTTCGACTAATCACCATCGGGACTGTGTATGCAGCGGCCTGCGCGACATTGATAAATGCTTATCTCTCCCATGGCAGCGTATATGCCTCCCTTTACTTTTTAGTTACTTTCACTTTTGGATTATTGATCGAACAAATCGGGGTCGCTACCGGATGGCCCTTTGGTAATTACTCATACGATGCATCATTGGGTGCATTCCTTTTTAATGTTCCCTTAGTCGTGCCCTTCGCGTGGATGATGCTGACCCATCCCCTACTCGCGGCTGCACGTGCGCTCTCACCACGATGGACAATTGTCGTGGGCGGTTTCGCGCTCATGTCGTGGGATCTCTTTCTCGATCCGCAGATGGTCAGCGCCGGACGGTGGACGTGGAGCGATACAACGCCACACGTTCCCTTCCAACCAGAGATTCCGCTCTCCAACACCTTCGGTTGGCTCCTCTCTGGAATATTGCTGATGGCGTTGTTACAACTTGTGCTGCCTCGTGAGCGACGCAAGAACGGGGTGAACACCAATGCTGGAGATGCGCTACTAATTTGGACCTGGTTCTCCTGCGTAGTGGGAAATCTCTTCTTCTTCTCGCGCCCAGGAGTAGCCCTCATTGGCGGCCTCTGCTTTTCACTCTTCCTCTTCCCATATTTACTCAAGCGCTGGGTAAATCGTCAGTGACCACAATTCTTTTTGTACTCGGCTTTGTACTCGCGCTCCACTCGATAGTAAATGGCCTGTTATTACGTCGACCCGGCAATAAAGAGGTCGTACTAGAGAAAGTTTCCATTCTCATCCCCGCTCGTAACGAGGGTAGAAATATCGCCCAATGTTTAGAGTCGGTACTTGCTCAACAGCACCTCGCCAACTACTCCGTAATTGTGCTTGATGATTCTTCAACAGATGAGACCAACTCGATTGTGAAGAAATTCGCCGCCGAACATCCCAATCTCACGCTCCTTTACGGGCAGGAGCTCCCGGAAGGGTGGACTGGCAAGAATTTCGCCTGCTGGCAATTAGCAAACGCTGCCTCGGACTCGCGATACCTGGTCTTTATCGATGCCGATGTCCGATTACGTCCTGCAGCTGTGGCTCGCTCGATTAATGCGCTTAACAAATATCGCTGGAAATTTATCTCTCCATATCCGAAGCAGATTGCAAAGAGCGTCAGTGAATGGCTAATTCAACCGCTTCTGCAATGGAGTTGGATTACTACGTTACCCCTGCGCGTCGCAGAGAGATCGCTAAGACCGCAGCTCACTGCAGCCAATGGTCAGTTTCTCATTTTCGATAGGAACGCTTACTTTGACGCTGGTGGCCATAAATCAATTCGGGAAGAAGTTCTCGATGACATTAATCTTGCGCGTCAGATGAAGCGCAGCGGTTATCGTGGCAACGTTATCGATGGCAGCACGATTGCGCAATGCCGCATGTATCAATCATGGCGCGAACTTCGCGATGGTTATTCCAAATCACTCTGGTCAGCATTCGGTTCATTCTCGGGTGCGCTACTGGTGATCATCTTCTTAATCTCGCTCTACATCTTTCCGCTATTCATTGCAGCATTTGGTTGGCAATGGGGAATTTTCCTACTGCTCACCGCATTGATCTCGCGCCTCATGGCAGCGATTCGAAGTCAATCGTCCGTAACAAGCGCGCTCTTTCATCCAATCGCAATAACGCTGCTGTGTTATCTCATCCTCAGATCATGGTGGCTAAAAAGAAAGAATCGACTGGAATGGAAATCTAGAGCGTTATGAATTCGATCTCTTCTAACAACAAAGTGATCATCATCGGTGGTGGGCTCGGCGGATTAAGCGCAGCGGTTCGTTTGGCAAAAAAGGGATTTGCGGTTCAGCTCTTTGAGCGGTCTGCAACCTTGGGTGGAAAGTGTCGCGTCGAGAATTTTGCTGGTTTCTCATTTGATACTGGCCCCTCGCTGCTCACTCTGCCAGCGGTCTATCGAGATCTCTTTCTCAAGAC